>NZ_VWWC01000041.1:0-45980 GCF_011753175.1 Burkholderia sp. Cy-637
TGCTGCCGCACCGGCTCGATGAAGGGCGCATCCTCGTCGCGCTCCTGGCGCGCCAGCGTATCGGCGGCCTCGGGCGGCATCGGCCGCGGCATCCGGCGGCGCACCTTGGCGCCCTGCCAGGCGTTGTAGACCACGATGCCGCCAACCACCACCACGCCTACGCCGATCAACCCGAGTGTCAACTCGTCCATGCATGCTCCATCAGGAATTCTTTTTCCGGCGCGCCGCTTCGAGGCGGCGCGCGCATTCAGCCAATATTCTGGGCAAAACCGGCAGCCGATTCCATGTCGACCGCCACGATCCGCGACACGCCCTGCTCCTGCATGGTCACGCCGATCAGCTGCTGCGCCATTTCCATCGCGATCTTGTTGTGCGAGATGAACAGGAACTGCGTCTTGCTCGACATGGCGCGCACCAGGTTCGCGAAACGCTCGGTATTGGCGTCGTCGAGCGGCGCGTCCACCTCGTCGAGCAGGCAGAACGGCGCGGGATTGAGCTGGAACATCGCGAACACCAGGGCGGTGGCGGTCAGCGCCTTCTCGCCGCCCGACAGCAGGTGGATGGTCGCGTTCTTCTTGCCCGGCGGCTGCGCCATCACCTGCACGCCGGCATCGAGGATCTCGTCGCCGGTCATGATCAGCTTGGCCTGGCCGCCGCCGAACAGCTTCGGGAACAGGTCGCTGAAGTGATGGTTGACCTGGTCGAAGGTGCCCTGCAGCAAGGTGCGGGTTTCCTGGTCGATCTTGTGGATCGCATCCTCGAGCGTGGTGATCGCGGCCAGCAGGTCGGCCGATTGCGCGTCGAGGAAGATCTTGCGCTCGCTGGCGGCCGCCAGTTCCTCGAGCGCGGCCATGTTGACCGGGCCGAGCGCGGCGATCGCGTTGTTGATGCGCGTGACCTCGCCCTGCAGGTAGGAGGGTCGCAGCTCCGGCGTCAGCTTGGGCAGCAGGGCCGCCTCGTCGACGCAGGCCGCGGCCAGTTGCTCGCTGAACTGCTCGGCCGACAGGCGCGCGGCCTGCTCCTTCAGTTGCAGCTCGGTGATGCGATCGCGCAGCGGCTGCTGGGCGCGCTCGGCGGCCAGGCGCGACTCGTCGAGCGCGCGCAGCTTGGCGGTCAGGTCGTCGAGCTCGAGTCGCGCGGCGCCCAGCGCCTGCTCCTTGGCCGAGCGGATTTCCAGCGCGTCCTGCAGGCCGGTGTGGGCGGTCTGCTCGTTGATGGTCTCGAGTTCGGCGCGGGCATCCTCCAGCGAGGCGGCGACGCGCTCGATCTGGTCGTGCGCGACCTGGATGCTGCGCTTGAGCTCGTCGATGCGGTTGGCCGAATTGCGCGCCGCGAAGCGCGCGTCGTTGGCCGCGCGTTCGAGATCGCGGGCCTGCTGGCGGGCGTTGCTCAGTTCCTCGTCGAGCGCCTCGAAGGCGAGCTGGTTGTCCTCGAACTTCGCCTGCAGCTCGGCCAGCTCGCCGTCGTAGCGTTCGAAGTTCGCCTCGGATTCGGCCCGCAGCGCGCGCTGCTCGTCGATCTGCGCGCCGATCTCCTCGAGTTCCTCGCGGATCTGCGTGCTGCGCTGCGTGTAGCGCTCGTGCGCCTGCGCCAGCTTCAGCACCTCCATCTGCAGCGCGTGCACGCGCTGCTGGGCGCGCTCGACCTGGGCCCGCACCTCGCCGAGCGCCTGCGCGGCCTGCGTGTGGGCTGCCTCGGCGCGGATCGAGGCCGTCTTCGCCTCGTCGGCGAGCAGCGCCTGCGCGCGCACCTGGCGACCGAGGTTCTCGATCTCCTGCTGGCGCGCCAGCATGCCGGCCTGCTCGGAATCGGCCGCGTAGAGCTGCACGCCCGAGCGCGTCACCAGGTGGCCGGCCTTCACCACGTAGGCGCCGCCGGCCGGCAGTTGCGCGCGCGCGGCCAGCGCCTGGGCCAGGTCGTCGGCCACGAACACCGAGCCGAGCCAGTCGTTGAGCACGGCGCGCAGGCCGGCATCGTCGATGCGCACCAGCGACAGCACCGCGCGCATGCCGGCCGGCGTGGCCAGCGGCTCGCCCGCCGGCGGCGGCGAGAAGAAGGCCAGCTTGGCGGGCGGCGCGTCGGTCGCGAAGGCCTTGACCCAGTCGAGATTGGAGATTTCCAGCGCGGCCAGCCGCTCGCGCAGCACCGCCTCGAGGGCGTTTTCCCAGCCCGGCTCGACATGCAGCTTCTTCCAGAGGCGCGGCAGCGCGCCCAGCTCGTGCCTGTCGAGCCAGGGCTGGATCTTGCCCTCGGTCTGGACGTTTTCCTGCAGTTGCTTGAGCGCGGCCAGGCGTGCCTCGAGCTGGTGGATCTGGGCGCTTTCGGCCTGCACGCGCTCCTGCGCGGCGCGGCGCTCGGCGTCCAGCCGCGGCAGCGTCTCCTGGGCATCGGCCAGGCGCGCCTGCGCGTCGTGCAGGATCTCCTCCTGCTCGGCCAACTGCATGCGCTGCTCCTCGAGCTGCGCCTCGTCGGGTGCGTCGAGCCCGCCCGCCTCCGACTTCAGGCGCTCGTGGCGCTGCTGCAACTGCATCAGTTGCTGGTCGGCGTTGCGCTGGTGCGCGGCCTCCAGCTTCAGCGACTGCTCGGTCTGGGCGATCCGGCCGCGCTCGTCGTTGAGCTGCGCCTGCGCATCGCGCCAGCGCGATTCCAGCGCCGGCAGCGCGTCGTGCTTGGCGGCCGCCTCGTCCTCGGCCATCGCGGCCTTCTCGTCGGCCATCGCGCGCGCTTCCTCGGCCTCCTCGAGATCGTCCTGCGCCTTCTGCGCCTGCGCCTGCCACTGCTCGCGCTGCGCCGTCAGCGCGGCGATCTGCGCCTGCACGCGGTTGCGCGACTCGACGATGAACTTGATCTCGGCCTCGAGCCGGCTGACCTCGGCATTCGCCTCGTAGAGCGAACCCTGGGCGCCCTGCATCGCGTCGCTGGCCGCGTAGTGGGCCACCCGCAGCGTCTCGAGCTGCGCCTCGACCTCGCGCAACTTGGCGGTCTGCGCCTCCAGATCGATCTGGGCCTGCTCGATGGCGCGCTGCTGCTTCTGCTGCTCGCCCTGCGCCTCGCTCTTGCGCAGCAGCCACAGCAGGCGCTGCTTTTCCTCGCCGTCGGCCAGCAGTTCCTTGTACTTGGTGGCCACCACCGCCTGCGCCTCGAGCTTCTCGAGGTTGGCGCCGAGTTCGCGCACGATGTCCTCGACGCGCGTCAGGTTCTCGCGCGTGTCGTGCAGGCGGTTCTCGGTCTCGCGGCGGCGCTCCTTGTACTTCGACACGCCGGCGGCTTCCTCCAGGAACACGCGCAGTTCCTCGGGCTTGGCCTCGATGATCCGCGCGATCATGCCCTGCCCGATGATCGCGTAGGCGCGCGGCCCGAGGCCGGTGCCGAGGAAGATGTCCTGGATGTCCCGGCGGCGCGCCGGAAGATTGTTGATGTAGTAGCTGGAGGTGCCGTCGCGCGTGAGCACGCGCTTGACCGCGATCTCGCCGTACTGGCCCCACTGGCCGGCGGCGCGGCCGTCGGAGTTATCGAAGATCAGCTCGACGCTGGCCCGGCTGCCGGGCTTGCGCGTGGTGGAGCCGTTGAAGATCACGTCCTGCATCGACTCGCCGCGCAGCTCGGAGGCGCGCGATTCGCCGAGCACCCAGCGCACGGCATCGATGATGTTGGACTTGCCGCAACCGTTCGGTCCGACCACGCCGACGAGCTGGCCCGGAACCTGGAAATGCGTGGGATCGACGAAGGATTTGAAGCCTGCGAGTTTGATCGAGCTCAGTCGCACGTCGGTATCGGTATTGAATATGGATTGAAACGGACGGCAACCGGCGGCGCATCGCTCGCGCCGCCCGTCCCGGAATTCGGACAAGGGGCCCCGGCCATGCGCCGGACCGCCCCGTGAAGCGGGTCCATCATACCATCGCGCGGGCCTCGTCCCGGCGATCGGCGTCGCCGGCCGGAGCCTGGGCCGGAGCCTTGTGCACGCGGCTCGACAGCAGCGTGGCGAGCACGATGCAGGCGCCGCCGAGCCACTCGCGCGCGCCCGGCAACTCGTCGGCGAACAGCCACGCCGACAGCGCGGTGACGACGATCTCGAACAGCATGATGATCGAGGCGCGATTGGCCGGTACCCGGGCAAGCCCGTATTGAACCAGCAGGTTGTTGAGCGCGGTGACCACGCCGATCGCGGCGGCCAGCAGCAACGCCAGCGTCACGGCATGCGGCGCGGGCAGCGGCGGCACGCCTTCCACGAACATCGCCGCCAGCCCGAAGGCCGCGCCGCCCGCGAACAGCGTGGCGGTGCGCATCTCGGGCTTGAGCTCGGGCAGGTCGCGCGAGATCCGCACCACCAGCACGTTGCTCATCGCGAAGCTCAGGCCGGCGGCCAGCCCCGCCCATTCGGCCGGGTTCGAGGGCAGCGGCAGGCCCAGGCGCGGTGACCAGAGCATCAGCATGGCGCCGGTGATCGACAGCGCCGCCAGCGCGGCGCTGGCCCAGGTCAGGCGCTCGCGCAGCAGGAAATGGGAATAGATCGCGGTCCACGCCGGAGTCAGGTAGAACAGCAGCATCACGCGCAGCACCTCGCCGTGGATCGTGCCCCAGACGAAGCCCAGGTTGGTGATGCCGGCGGCCACCCCGAGCGCGGCCAGCAGCCAGTGCCAGCGCAGCGTGGCGAGCGCGCGGCGGCGCCAGACCACCACGAACAGGCAGGCGCAGAAGCAGGTCAGCGCGCTGGCCGCGGTGCCCGTCAGGCCGAGCCCGGCCAGCATCCGCAGCGGATACCAGACCAGCCCCCAGACCGACGCGCCCACCAGGATCGCCAGGGTCGGCAGCGCCGACCGTTCATGTCCCTTCATTTCCGCCCACCTGCCCTCGTTTCCGTTGTTGCATCGTCTCGCGCCGCGCCGCGCCGGCCCGCCCGATCATCGGCGCGTCGAGTTATCGAGCCGCCCGGCTATTGTCCATCCTGGTTATCGGGCCGCCCGGTTGCCGGCGCTTCCGGTTATCGATCCCGCCAACCATCGCGCCGATCCGGCCCCGGCACCGCGCCGCCGGCCCGGAGGCGCGCGGCGGCAAGCTATAATCGACCGCTCCGGCCCACCAGGCCGGCCCGCGGCGTGCGCCTCGCGCCCCGCCAGCCAGGCGACGCGCATCCCGCGCCGCCGGTCGCCCGGCCCTCGGCCGCCGCGCCGCCGCCCGATTCGTTCCAGCCCGTCCCCGACGGGCCCCAACCGCCTCCGAAGCCCAAGCCCGTGAATCCACGACTCGATACGCTCCAGCCCTATCCGTTCGAAAAGCTCCGCGCGCTGTTCAAGGACGTCAAGCCGTCCGCCGCGCACGCCCCGATCAGCTTCGGCATCGGCGAGCCCAAGCATGCGACGCCGGCGCTGATCCGCGACGCGGTGGTGGCCTCGCTCGACGGCCTGGCCTCGTACCCGGCCACGGCGGGCTCGGACGCGTTGCGCGCGGCGATCGCGCGCTGGGTCGAGCGCCGCTACGGCATCGAATCCGTCGATGCGGCCAGCCAGGTGCTGCCCGTCTCGGGCTCGCGCGAGGCGCTGTTCTCGCTCGCGCAAGCCGTGATCGACGCCACGCCGCGCGCCGACGGCAAGTCAGCGATCGTACTCTGTCCGAATCCGTTCTATCAAATCTACGAGGGCGCGGCCCTGCTGGCGGGCGCCGAGCCGGTGTTCGTCAACAGCGATCCGGCGCGCAATTTCGCCCCCGATTATTCGAGCGTGCCCGACGAGGTCTGGGCCCGCACCCAGCTGCTGTTCGTCTGCTCGCCGGGCAACCCGACCGGCGCGGTGCTCACGCTGGAGGACTGGCGCGAGCTGTTCGCGCTGTCGGACCGCCACGGCTTCGTGATCGCCTCCGACGAATGCTATTCGGAGATCTATTTCGACGAAGCGGCGCCGCCGCTGGGTGGCCTGGACGCGGCGCGCCGGCTCGGCCGCGGCTTCGAGCGGCTGGTGATGCTGTCGAGCCTGTCCAAGCGCTCCAACGTGCCGGGCATGCGCTCGGGCTTCGTGGCCGGCGACGCGGCGATCCTCAAGCGCTTCCTGCTGTACCGCACCTACCACGGCGCCGCGCTCTCGCCGGTCTGGCAGCAGGCCAGCATCGCGGCCTGGGGCGACGAGGAACATGTGCGCGAGAACCGTGCCCTCTATGCCGGGAAGTTCGCGGCCGTCACGCCGCTGCTGGCCGAGGTGCTCGACGTGGCGCTGCCCGACGCGGCCTTCTACCTGTGGGCGAACGTGGCCCGCACCGGCCTGTCGGATACCGAGTTCGCCCGGCGTCTCCACGCCGACTATAATGTGACGGTTCTGCCCGGCTCGTATCTCGCGCGCGACGCGCACGGCACGAATCCGGGCCGCGATTTCGTGCGGATCGCGCTGGTCGCCGAAAGCGCCGAATGCCTCGAAGGCGCCCGGCGCATCGTCGAGTTCTGCCGCGCTCTCGCCAGCCAGGCTCGCTGAGCCCGCTCCCGTATTGACCGTCCCGATTCCTCTTCCAACTTCCAGCGAAGCAACCAACATGTCGCAACAACTTCAGCAAATCATCGATACCGCCTGGGAAAACCGTGCCGAGCTCTCGCCCAAGGCCGCGCCCGCCGAGGTCCGCGAGGCCGTCGCGCACGCCATCGAGCAGCTCGACCGCGGTTCGCTGCGCGTCGCCGAGAAGCAGAACGGCGAATGGATCGTGCACCAGTGGCTGAAGAAGGCCGTGCTGCTGTCGTTCCGCCTGGAAGACAACGCGCCGATGGCCGCCGGCGGCTACTCGCAGTTCTTCGACAAGGTGCCCTCGAAGTTCGCCAACTACACGGCGGAAGACTTCGCCGCGGGCGGCTTCCGCGTCGTGCCGCCGGCCGTCGCGCGCCGCGGCTCCTTCATCGCGAAGAACGTGGTGCTGATGCCGTCGTACACCAACATCGGCGCCTACGTCGACGAAGGCACCATGGTCGACACCTGGGCGACCGTCGGCTCCTGCGCGCAGATCGGCAAGAACGTCCACCTGTCGGGCGGCGTCGGCATCGGCGGCGTGCTCGAGCCGCTGCAGGCCAACCCGGTCATCATCGAGGACAACTGCTTCATCGGCGCGCGCTCGGAAGTGGTGGAAGGCGTGATCGTCGAGGAGAACTCGGTGATCTCGATGGGCGTCTACCTCGGCCAGAGCACCAAGATCTACGATCGCGAGACGGGCGAGATCAGCTACGGCCGCATCCCCGCAGGCTCGGTGGTGGTGGCCGGCAACCTGCCCTCGAAGGACGGCTCGCACAGCCTGTACTGCGCCGTGATCGTCAAGAAGGTCGACGCCAAGACGCGCGCCAAGGTCGGCCTGAACGAACTGCTGCGAGGCGACTGATGACGACCGTCGTCTACGGCATCCCGAACTGCGACACCGTGAAGAAGGCCCGCGTGTGGCTGGACGAACACGGCGTCGCGTTCGACTTCCACGACTTCAAGAAGGCGGGCCTGACCGCCGCCATCGTGAAGGGCTGGCTGAAGGACGTGCCGCTGGAGACCCTCGTCAACCGCCGCGGCACCACCTGGCGCGCCCTGCCCGACGAGGTCAAGGCGAGCGCCGAGACCGAAGCCGGCGCGATCGCGCTGATGCTCGACAAGCCCTCGGTGATCAAGCGGCCGGTGGTGGAGGTCGACGGCCGCGTGAAGGCGGTCGGCTTCGTCTCCGACCAGTACGCCGCGCTGTTCGCCGCCTGAGGCACGCATCACGAAGCACCGGGCGCGCCGGCCATGCGGCTTGCGCGCCCCGACCTGCCGGCCGTCGTGCCGGCATTTTTCATCGAAAGTGGTCCGAACCATGTCAGCCACCCTAGCCCTTACCGAACAGTTGATCGCGCGCCCGTCCGTGACGCCCGACGATCAACACTGCCAGCAGATCATGATCGAGCGCCTCGCGGCGATCGGCTTCGAGTGCGAGACCATCGCCTCGCACGGCGTGACCAACCTGTGGGCCGTCAAGCGCGGCACCGAGGGCCGCGACGGCAAGCTGCTCGCGTTCGCCGGCCACACCGACGTGGTGCCGACTGGCCCGCTCGAGCAATGGACCTCGCCGCCCTTCATCCCCGCGCATCGCGACGGCAAGCTGTACGGCCGCGGCGCGGCCGACATGAAGACCTCGCTGGCCGGCTTCGTGGTGGCCAGCGAGGAATTCGTGGCCGCGCATCCGCAGCACCGCGGCTCGATCGCGATGCTGATCACCAGCGACGAGGAAGGCCCGGCCACCGACGGCACCGTCAAGGTAGTGGAGGCGCTCGGCGAGCGCGGCGAACGCCTCGACTACTGCATCGTCGGCGAGCCGACCTCCTCGGCCACGCTCGGCGACATGGTCAAGAACGGCCGGCGCGGCTCGATGTCTGGCGAACTGATCGTCAAGGGCGTGCAGGGGCATATCGCCTACCCGCACCTGGCCAGGAACCCGATCCACCTGCTCGCGCCGGCGCTGGCCGAGCTCGCCGCCGAGCGCTGGGACGAGGGCAACGAATACTTCCCGCCCACCACCTGGCAGGTCTCGAACCTGCACGGCGGCACCGGCGCGACCAACGTGATCCCGGGCCACGTCACCCTGCTGTTCAACTTCCGCTTCTCGACCGCCAGCACGGTGGAGGGCCTGCAGGCGCGGGTCCACGCGATCCTCGACAAGCACGGCTTCGACTACGAGCTGAAGTGGTCGATCAGCGGCCTGCCGTTCCTCACGCCGCGCGGCGACCTCTCGGTCGCGCTGGCGAAGGCGATCCACGACGAAACCGGCGTCGAGACTGAACTGTCGACCACCGGCGGCACCTCGGACGGCCGCTTCATCGCGCGGATCTGCCCGCAGGTGATCGAGTTCGGGCCGCCCAACGCCTCGATCCACAAGATCGACGAGCATGTCGAGCTGCGCTTCATCGATCCGCTGAAGAACGTCTACCGCCGCGTGCTCGAACAACTGATCGCCTGACGGAGGCCGCCATGACCACTCCCGCCACCCCTGCCACGCCCGCCGCCGTGTTCGGCACGCCCCGCGACCTGATCCGCTACGGCGTCTCGCGCTTTTCCGCCGCCGGCCTGACGTTCGGCCACGGCTCGGAGAACGCCTACGACGAGGCCGTCTACCTGGTGCTGCACACGCTGCACCTGCCGCTCGACACGCTCGACCCCTTCCTCGACGCGCGCCTGCTGCCCGAGGAGATCGAGGCGGTGCTCGCCCAGCTCGAGCGGCGCGTCGAGGAGCGCCTGCCGGCCGCCTACCTGACCAACGAGGCCTGGATGCACGGCCATCGCTTCTACGTCGACGAACGCGTGATCGTGCCGCGCTCCTTCATCGGCGAGCTGCTCGACGACGGCCTGCAGCCCTACGTGGCCGATCCGGAGCAGGTGGGCGCGGTGCTCGAGCTCTGCACCGGCTCGGGCTGCCTGGCGGTGCTCGCCGCCGAGGCCTTCCCGCATGCCGAGATCGACGCGGTGGACCTGTCGGAAGACGCGCTGGAAGTGGCCGAGATCAACATCAGCGACTACCGGCTCGACCATCGCATCGCGCTGCATCACGGCGATCTCTACGCGCCGCTGCCCACCGAGCGGCTGGCCGACCCGGAGCTGCGCTACGACGTGATCCTGAGCAATCCGCCCTACGTGAACGCCGACTCGATGGCCGCGCTGCCCGACGAATACCGCCACGAGCCCGAGATGGCGCTGGCCGGCGGCGACGACGGCATGGACATCGTGCGCCGCATCCTGCGCGAGGCGAAGAAGTGGCTCAAGGAGGACGGCGTGCTGGTGGTGGAAATCGGCAACGAGCGTCACAACGTCGAGGCGGCCTTCGGCGGCCTCGACCTGATCTGGCTGCCGACCAGCGCCGGCGACGATTGCGTGTTCCTGATCCACGCCGCCGACCTGCCGCACGCGGCCTGAATCCCGCGCTGGTCCCCCGGCCCGGCACGGCGGCCCGGGGGACCGGCCGAACGGCCCGGGCGAGCCTGCCGCCGTATCGCGGGCCGCTCGGGTCGATCGCCAAGATGCGTCACGCGGCAAACCCGCCGCCACGCACCACCCGGAACTCCAAGCACCGATGCAACTCGACTGGCTCCATCTCGGCACCCTCATCGCGATCGCCCACATCCTCGGGGTGATCGCGGCCTGCCACGCGATCCTCAATACCCGCACCTCGCAGGGCGCGATCGCCTGGGCGGTCTCGCTGACCGCGATGCCCTACCTGACGCTGATCCCCTACCTGTTCCTCGGCCGCAGCAAGTTCTCGGGCTATGTCGACGCGCGCCGCAGCGAGACGGCCGCGCTGCGCACGCGCTCGCGCCCCTCAAGCTGGGACACGCACGGCAGCTCGCTGGGCGTGCCGGCCGACGCGCTGGGCCTGGCGCCGGTGCGCGCGCTGACCCACCTGGGCGGGATGCCCTTCGTGGGCGGCAACGCGGTGCGGCTGCTGGTGAACGGCGAGGCGACCTTCGCGGCGATCCTCGGCGCGATCGAGGCCGCGCGCCACTGCGTGATCGTGCAGTTCTTCATCGTGCGCGACGACACGCTAGGCGACATGCTGCGCGACGCGCTGATCGCCTGCGCCGCGCGCGGCGTGCGCTGCTACCTGCTCTACGACAGCATCGGCAGCTTCGACCTGCCGCATCGCTATGTGAACGCGCTGCGCGCCGGCGGCGTCGAGGTCCATCCGTTCGCGACCAACCAGCAGTTCGTCAACCGCTTCCAGCTGAACTTCCGCAACCACCGCAAGATCGTGGTGGTGGACGGCGAGCGTGCCTTCGTGGGCGGCCACAACGTGGGCGTCGAATACCTGGGCGCGAACCCGCGGCTCTCGCCCTGGCGCGACACCCACATCGAGCTGCGCGGGCCGGTGGTGGCCAATATCCGCTATGTGTTCGCCGAGGACTGGCACTGGGCCACGCAGTCGCTGCCGGTCGACTCGCCGCCTCCGGCGCCGCTGGACGAGGAGGACATGCACTGCCTGGTGGTGCCGATGGGCCCCGCCGACAAGCAGGAAACGGGCTCGCTGTTCTTCGTGGAGGCGATCCACGCCGCGCGCGAGCGGGTCTGGATCACCACGCCCTACCTGGTGCCCGACGAGGCAGTGATCGCGGCGCTGAAGCTGGCGGTGATGCGCGGCGTGGACGTGCGCATCCTGATCCCGAGCCGGCGCGACCACTACGTGGTGTTCGAGGCCTCGAAGCTCTACGCGCGCGACCTGATCGACGCCGGCGTGCGGATCTTCCGCTACCGCCAGGGTTTCCTGCACCAGAAGGTGGTGCTGATCGACGGCTCGGCCGCCGCGGTGGGCAGCGCGAACCTCGACAACCGCTCGTTCCGCCTGAACTTCGAGATCATGGTGCTGACCATCGACGCCGGTTTCGCGGCCGACGTAGACGCGATGCTGAGCCAGGATTTCGCCGCGGCCGACGAGGTCGACCTGGGCGAGGTGCAGCGCGCCGGCGCCTGGCGGCGCGTGCTGATGCACGTGGCGCGGCTGTTCGCGCCGATCCTCTGAACGCGGCGCGCGAAGCGCCGCGGCACGAGGATCAGAGCAGCGCCTCGATATCGGCGGCGATCTCCTCGGGCTTGGTCTGCGGCGCGTAGCGCTTGACCACCTTGCCGTCGCGGCCGACCAGGAACTTGGTGAAGTTCCACTTGATCGCCTTGGTGCCGAGCAGGCCCGGCGCCTCCTCGGTCAGCCAGCGGAACAGCGGATGCGCCTGCTCGCCCTTCACGTCGATCTTCTCGAACAGCGGGAAGCTGACGCCGAAGCGCTGCTCGCAGAACGCGCCGATCTGCGCCGCGTCGCCGGGCTCCTGGCCGCCGAACTGGTTGCAGGGAAAGCCCAGCACCGCCAGGCCGCGGCTGCCCAAGCGCTCGTGCAGTTGTTGCAGGCCCGCGTACTGCGGCGTGAACCCGCATTCGCTGGCGGTATTGACGATCAGCAGGACGCGGTCGCGATAGCTATCGAGCGACACGTCCTCGCCGCCGAGCGCTTTCGCGTTGAATGAATAGACGGTATCGGTCGACATGGCTTGCTCCCAGGCTCGGTTTCGGTGGATTGGATCGGGCGTGCTCGACGCCATCGCGGCAGTCTATGCGAAACCGGCGCGGCGCGTGAATCGTCCGAACGGACAGCCCCCCGGCGGCGCCTCGGCGGCGGGGCGGCCCCCGCGCCCGGCGGGCAGTCTAGAATAGCGGTTTTCTCCAGCCCTTCCCGTCGTGATCCGTTTCAACCAGTTCAGCCTCTCGCGCGGTACCAAGCCGCTGTTCGAGGGCACCACCTTCGCCCTCAACCCCGGCGAGAAGGCCGGCCTCGTCGGCGCGAACGGCGCGGGCAAGTCCACCCTGTTCTCGGTGCTGCGCGGCGAGCTGCACGCCGACGGCGGCGACGTCTCGATGCCGCCGTCCTGGCAGATCGCGCACGTCTCGCAGGAAACCCCGGCGGTCGATCGCAACGCGCTCGACTACACGCTCGACGGCGACGTCGCGCTGCGCCGCATCGAGGCGCGCATCGCCGCGGCGGCCGCCGCGCATGACGGCGCGGCCGAGGCCGAGGCGCACGCGGCGTTCGCCGACGCCGACGGCTACACCGCGCCGGCGCGCGCCGAGGCGCTGCTGCTCGGGCTCGGCTTCACGCTGGCGCAGACCCGCGAGAGCGTCGCCAATTTCTCGGGCGGCTGGCGCATGCGCCTGAATCTCGCGCAGGCGCTGATGTGCCGCTCCGACCTGCTGCTGCTCGACGAACCCACCAACCACCTGGATCTCGACGCGATCGTCTGGCTGGAGGACTGGCTGCACCGCTACGCCGGCACCCTGGTGGTGATCTCGCACGACCGCGAGTTCCTCGACGCGATCTGCAACGTCACGCTGCACCTGGAGAACCGCCAGGTGAAGCGCTACGGCGGCAACTACACGCAGTTCGAGGTACTGCGCGCGCAGCACCTGGCGCTGCAGCAAAGCGCCTACGAGAAGCAGCAGAAGACCATCGAGCACCTGCAGAGCTTCATCGACCGCTTCAAGGCCAAGGCCTCCAAGGCCAAGCAGGCGCAAAGCCGCGTCAAGGCGCTCGAGAAGATGGAGCGGCTCGCGCCCACCCACGCTGCCTCGGCCTTCAGCTTCGAGTTCCGCACGCCCGATTCGGCGCCCAATCCGATGCTGGTGATGGAGGACGTGCAATGCGGCTACCGCGGCGAGGACGGCGGCGCGCTGCCGATCGTCGAGCGCGTCACGCTGTCGATCCAGAACGGCCAGCGCATCGGCCTGCTCGGCGCCAACGGCCAGGGCAAGTCGACCCTGATCAAGACCCTGGCCGGCACGCTCGCGCCGCTGGCGGGCGAGGTGCGCGGCGGCAAGGGCCTGACGATCGGCTATTTCGCCCAGCATCAACTGGAGACGCTGCGCCCCGACGATTCGCCGCTCGCCCACCTGGCGCGCCTCGCGCCCGACACGCGCGAGCAGGAGCTGCGCGACTTCCTCGGCGGCTTCAACTTCTCGGGCGACATGGCCTCCTCGCCGATCGCGCCGTTCTCGGGCGGCGAGAAGGCGCGCCTGGCGCTGGCCCTGATCATCTGGCTCAAGCCGAACCTGCTGCTGCTCGACGAGCCGACCAACCACCTCGACCTCGAAACGCGCGACGCGCTGACCATGGCGCTCGCGCAGTTCGACGGCACCCTGATCCTGGTCTCGCACGACCGTCACCTGCTGCGCGCCACCACCGACCAGTTCATGCTGGTCACCCGGCACCGCATCCAGCCCTTCGACGGCGATCTCGACGACTATCGCGACTGGCTGCTGCAGCACGCGGCCGAGCAGCGCGCGGCGGCACGCGGCGAAGCCTCGGCCGACAGCGCCGGCGGCGCCAACCGCCGCGACCAGAAGCGCCAGGAAGCCGAGGCGCGCCAGCGTCTGTCGCAGCTGAAAAAGCCGCTGCAATCGCGGATCAACAAGCTCGAGAAGGAAATGGAGACGCTCAACGCCGAGAAGGCGCGGCTCGACGGCTTCGTGGCCGACCCCGGCAGCTACGCGGCCGAGAAGAAGAGCGAGCTGACCGAGGCGATCCGCAAGCTCGGCGAGGTGAGCGGCCGGCTCGAGGCGCTCGAGCTCGACTGGCTCGACATACAGGAACAGCTCGAACAGATCGGCTGAAGGCCGCGCGGCCAGGCTGAACGCCGCGGCCGATGTGAAGGACGCGGCTCACGTCGCGCACCCAGCCGTCTCGATCGATCGGATACCGAAGCATCCCGGCCGCGCCACCGGCGGGCGCGGCGCCCTGCCCTCAACGCCGCGGCAGGGTCTCGCGCGGCATCTGCTCGTCGTCGTGCATCAGGTAGCGGCGGCCGGCGAGCGGCTGGCGAATCGTGGCGGCCACCTCGGCCTCGGTCACGTGCTCGGCCACCACGCGCCGCGCGATCCTCCCCTCGTCGTCGACCCACTCGACGATCCGGCAGCCGCCCCCGAAGGGTGGCCGGATCGGCTCCGAGACGCGGCAGCCGCGCAGGTTGTAGAGGCGCTGGTCGATGGCTTGCTGGGACGGTTTCAAGGCGGGTCCTTCCTTTCACACCTGCGGGACGCATTGCGGCCAAGCATAGGGGAAAACACCCGCGCGACGAGTTACAGCCGCGCCCTGAAACGTTACATGGAGTTACCGTGCGCGAGCGCCCTGGCGGGCCCTCATTCGAGGCCGCGCACGCGGTCGATGGCCTGCTCGATGCGCTCGACGGCCATCACGGTGAGCCCCTCGATCGGCTGCTTGGGCGCATTGGCCTTGGGAATCAGCGCGATCGTGAAACCCAGCTTGGCCGCCTCGCGCAGACGCTCCTGGCCGCGCGGCGAAGGCCGGATCTCGCCGGCCAGCCCGACCTCGCCGAACACGATCAGGCCCTTCGGCAACGCTTTGTTACGCATCGACGAATGGATCGCCAGCAGCACCGCCAGGTCGGCGGCCGGCTCGGTAATCTTGACGCCCCCCACCGCGTTCAGGAACACGTCCTGGTCGAAGCAGGCGATGCCCGCATGGCGGTGCAGCACGGCCAGCAGCATGGCCAGCCGGTTCTGCTCCAGGCCCACCGCCAGGCGCCGCGGATTCGGCACGTTGGCGGTGTCGACCAGCGCCTGCACCTCCACCAGCAGCGGCCGCGAGCCCTCCTGCGTGACCAGCACGCAGGAACCCGGCACCACCTCCTCGTGCTGCGAGAGGAACAGCGCGGACGGGTTGGACACGCCGCGCAGGCCGCGCTCGGTCATGGCGAACACGCCGAGCTCGTTGACCGCGCCGAAGCGGTTCTTGAAGGCGCGCACCAGCCGGTAGGAAGAATGCGTGTCGCCCTCGAAGTACAGCACCGTGTCGACGATGTGCTCCAGCACGCGCGGGCCCGCCAGCGCGCCCTCCTTGGTGACGTGGCCGACCATGATGATCGCGGTGCCCGACTGCTTGGCGATGCGCGTGAGCTGGGCCGCGCATTCGCGCACCTGGGCCACCGAGCCGGGCGCCGAGGTGAGCGCTTCCGAATAGACGGTCTGGATCGAGTCGATCACGGCCACGTCGGGCCGCTCGGCGGCGATCGTGGCCTGGATCTTCTCGAGCTGGATTTCCGCCAGCAGCTTGAGATCGGCGGCGTCGCCGCCGTGATCGAGCAGGGCCAGGCGCTGGGCGCGCAGGGCGATCTGCGCGGCCGACTCCTCGCCGCTGATATAGAGCGCGCGGCGCTGGCTGGCCAGCTGGGCGAGCGACTGCAGCAACAGGGTGGATTTACCGATGCCGGGGTCGCCGCCGATCAGCACCACGCCGCCGGCCACCAGGCCGCCGCCGAGCACGCGGTCGAACTCGCCGATGCCGGTGGAAAAGCGCGGCACGTCGGCCGCGTCGATATCGGCCAGGCGCTGCACCGGCGCGCTCTTGGCGAGCGCCTGGAAGCGGTGCTGCGAAGGGGTTTCGGCGGCCGATTCGACCAGCGTGTTCCAGGCATGGCAGGACGGGCACTGGCCCTGCCATTTCAGCGACTGGCCGCCGCATTCGGTGCAGATATAGACCGTTTTCTGTTTCGCCACGAGCCCGCCCTTATTCCGCGCGCACGGGCACGCGCGATGCGATCGCGCACATCAGCTCGTAGCCGACCGTCGAGCACGACGCGGCGACGTCGTCGATCGGCAGCGCCTGGCCCCACAGCTCGACGCGCGCGCCGATGCCGGCGCCCGGCACCGGCGTGAGGTCGACCGTGATCATGTCCATCGAGACCCGGCCGACGATCCGCGTGCGCACGCCGTCGACCACGATCGGCGTGCCTTCCGGGGCGATGCGCGGATAACCATCGGCGTAACCGCAGGCCACCACGCCGATGCGCATCTGCGCCGGCGCGACGAAGCCGCCGCCGTAGCCGACCGCCTGGCCCTTGGCGATGTTCTGCACCGCGATCAGCTCGGAGCCGAGCGTCATGGCCGCCTGCAGGCCGGCGCCGGCGATATCGGCGGCGCGTCCCGAGGGCGAGGCGCCGTACAGCAGGATGCCGGGGCGGACCCAGTCGCCATGGGTTTCGGGATGCCACATCACGGCGGCCGAATTGGCCAGGCTGCGCGCGCCGGCGATGCCCTCGGCGCCGCGCTCGAAGGCCGCCATCTGGTCGGCCACGCCGCGTTCGCCGTCGGCGTCGGCGAAATGCGTCATCAGGGTGATCTGGCCGATGCCCGGGCAGGTGCGGGCGCGCTCCCAGGCGGCACGATACTTGTCCGGCGCGTAGCCGAGCCGGTTCATGCCGCTGTTCATCTTGAGCTGGATGTTGATCGGCTTGGACAGGCGGGCCGTCTCGAGCATGCGCAGCTGATCGTCGTTGTGGACCGTGGTGGTCAGGCTGTAGCGGTCGATCACGTCGACGTCGGTCGAGCGGAAGAAGCCTTCCAGCAGCAGGATCGGCCCCGCCCAGCCCAGCTCGCGCAGCTTCACCGCCTCCTCGAGGTCGAGCAGGCCGAAGCCGTCGGTGCTCCTCAGGCCCGGGAACGCGCGCGCCAGGCCATGCCCGTAGGCATTGGCCTTGACCACCGCCCAGACCTTCGAGCGGGGGGCGAAGCGGCGCGCGGCCGCGAGATTGTTAACAAGTGCGGCGGTGTGAATCGTGGCGGAAATCGGGCGCGGCATAAGGAAATTTCATAAACACGCAGGCGAATCAGCAGCTTACCGCACCTTGTGGGCTCGGTGCCGCGACAAACCCGGAACGATCGGGGATTCTTGCTAGTCGGATTTGCCGTATTTTCATGATATAAAGCCGTGCGCACAACCTATTTTGCACGGGATAGTCCGATTGCACGGCCCCTGCGGCCGAGCCGCAGCGAGGAAAGCATCGCTTCAGATGAAAAAAGGTTTTTACTCGATCATGGCCGCGCAGTTTTTCTCTTCGCTGGCCGACAGTGCGCTTCTCATCGCCGCCATCGCCCTGCTGAAAGATCTGCACGCGCCGAACTGGATGATTCCGCTGCTCAAGCTGTTCTTCGTCCTGTCCTACGTGGTACTGGCCGCCTTCGTCGGCGCCTTCGCCGATTCCCGGCCCAAGGGCCGCGTGATGTTCATCACCAACTCGATCAAGGTGATCGGCTGCCTGATCATGCTGTTCGGCGCCCATCCGCTGATCGCCTACGGCATCGTCGGCTTCGGCGCCGCCGCGTATTCCCCCGCCAAGTACGGCATCCTCACCGAGCTGCTGCCGCCCGACCGGCTGGTGGCCGCCAACGGCTGGATCGAGGGCACCACGGTCAGCTCGATCATCCTCGGTACGGTGCTGGGCGGCGCGCTGATCAGCCCGCACATCGCCGCCCACGTGATCGCCTACACGCCGGCGGCCATCAACACCCCGGCCGAGGCCGCGATGCTGGTGATCATGGCGATCTACGTGGTCGCCGCGCTGTTCAACCTGCGCATCCCCGATACCGGCGCACGCTACCCGCAGCAGCAGCACGGCCCCTGGCGCCTGGTCACCGATTTCGCCGACTGCTTCGTGGTGCTCTGGCGCGACAAGCTCGGCCAGATATCGCTGGCCGTCACCACGCTGTTCTGGGGCGCCGGCGCCACCCTGCAGTTCATCGTGCTGAAGTGGGCCGAGGTCTCGCTCGGCATGTCGCTGTCCGAGGGCGCGATCCTGCAGGCGGTGGTGGCGCTGGGCGTGGCCGGCGGCGCGATGGCCGCGGCCAGCAAGATCCCGCTCAAGAAATCGCTGAAGGTGCTGCCGGTCGGCATCATGATGGGCGTGGCCGTGATGATGATGGCCTTCTACACGCGTGACCTGCTGCCCCATCACTGGGTGCTGCAGGTCGGGCGCATGCACGTGCCCGGCTACCTGGTGGTCGCCTACCTGTTCCTGATGCTGGTCGGCGCGCTGTCGGGCTTCTTCGTGGTGCCGATGAACGCCCTGCTCCAGCATCGCGGCCACGTGCTGATGTCGGCCGGCCACTCGATCGCGGTGCAGAACTTCAACGAGAACCTGTCGGTGCTGGTGATGCTCTGCCTGTACGCCGTGCTGGTCTGGCTCGACGTGCCGGTCGGCGTGGTGATCGTGCTGTTCGGCACCTTCGTCTGCCTGACCATGTGGCTGGTGATGCGCCGCCATCTCGCCAACCAGCGCCAGTTCGACTCGGTCGCGCTGATCGGCGAGAGCCGGCACTGAATTCCCGGATGCGGCGCCTCGCGCGGCGGCACCCGCCGCGCGCCGGGGCGGCCGCGATCGCCGCTCCCTCCGCCATGCCGGCCCGGCCGGCCCCGACGCGATGACCCTCTCCCCGATCCCGCACGCCCTGACCATCGCCGGCTCCGATTCCGGCGGCGGCGCCGGCATCCAGGCCGACCTGAAGGCCTTCTCCGCGCTGGGCGCCTACGGCGCCAGCGCGATCACCGCGCTGACCGCGCAGAACACCCGCGGCGTGAGCGCCGTGCACGCGCCCGAGGCGGCCTTCGTGACGGCCCAGCTCGACGCCGTGTTCGAGGACATCCGCATCGACGCGGTGAAGATCGGCATGCTCGCCAACGCGGCCATCGTCGAGGCGGTGGCCGCGGCGCTCGCGCGCCACGCGCCGCCCTTCGTGGTGCTCGACACGGTGATGATCTCCAAGAGCCGCCACGCGCTGCTGGCGCCCGAGGCGGTGGCCGCGCTGCGCGACAGGCTGCTGCCGCTGGCCGACCTGGTCACGCCGAACCTGCCCGAGGCGGCCGCCCTGCTCGGCTGCGAGGAGGCCGCCGACGAGGCGCAAATGGTCGAGCAGGGCCGCGCGCTGCTGGCACGCGGCGCGCGCGCGGTGCTGATGAAGGGCGGCCACCTGCCCGACGCGGCGCAAAGCCCCGACTGGCTGATCCGCGCCGAGGGCGAATTGCGCATCGACGGCGCGCGGATCCCCGTGCGCCATACGCACGGCACCGGCTGCACGCTGTCGGCCGCGATCGCCGCGCTGCGCCCGCAACGCGCCGGGCTGGCCGACGCGGTGATCGACGCCAAGCACTACCTGGCCGAGGCGATCGCCGCCAGCACGCGGCTCGAGGTCGGGCACGGCGTCGGGCCGGTCCATCATTTCCATCGGTGGTGGTGAGCAGCCGGTGAACGCCTGGCGATGGTCGCTGCCGCGATCGGCCGAATCAAAAAAAACGCCGCGTCGATCGCGGCGTTTTTTATCGTCCCGCGCCGGCGAAGGCCGAGGCGCGCGACGGCCACGCGTCGTCGACCAGGAAGCCGCGCGAGATCTCGTGCCAGGCGCCGTCCTCGCCTTGCGTCAGGGCCGCCACCAGCGATGGCGCCTCGCGTGCCAGGACCTCCTCGAACAGCGCCGGCGCCTCGACCGGCTGCAGCGGGTCGTCCGCCTCGAGCCGACGCGGCGCGAGCCAGGCCAGCCGCGGCAGCACCACCCAACGCGTGCCGGCCGGCTGGCGCGCGACCAGCGCCGACCAGTCGCCGCGCGCGGCCCAGAAGCCACGCGAATGCGCCGCATCGAGCGCGGCCGGCGCCAACGGCTGCGCGCCGTCGCGATAGAACAGCCAGCCCTTCACGAACATGCTCGCGGCCCAGGGGCCGGCCTGCCCGGTAAAGGCGAATTCCTCGCGTTCGGTGAGCGTAAGTTGGTGGTCGACCAGGCGCCGGTACTTCAGGTCGAAACGATCGGCCAGGTTGGGCCCGACATAGTCGCTCAGCGCCGCCGCGCCGGCCGTGGCCGCGCACAGGTAGCACTTGACGGCCAGTTCCCAGTGCAGCCGCTCGCCTTGCGGGGAGACCAGCAGGAAATCGCATTCGCCGAGCGTGCGCCCGCTCACGCGCACCGGCAGGTTGGCGGCGACCAGGCGCCAGCACGGTGCCTGCGCGGCGAAGAAGGCCAGCAGGGTTTCGGCATAACGGCCCAGGCGGGTGGGCAGCGCCGCTTCCACGGCCTGCCGCAGCGGCGCCGGATCGGCGTCGAGCGCGGCCAGCCAGGCCAGCACGCGCGCGGCTTCCTCGCGATCCGCCCAGGGCCGCGCGAGCGGCGCCTCGGCGGAGGCGGCGAGCAGGTCGGCGCTGGCCAGCAGCCAGCCCAGATCGCGCACCGCCGCGTCGCGCAGCCCCACCCACGGTGCGGACCGCGCGGCGTCGGTCATGCGCCGCCCGTGGCCTTGCCGAAGGTATCGCGGGCCAGGCACAGATCGGCCCAGGCCTTCGACTTGTCCGGCAGGCTGCGCAGCAGGTAGGCGGGATGGTAGGAGACGATCACCGGCACGCCCTCGTACTGGTGGACGCGCCCGCGCATCGAGGCGATGCTGCCGTCGGACTTCAGCAGCGTCTGCGCGGCGAAGCGGCCCAGCGCCACGATCAGCTTCGGCTTGACCAGCGCGACCTGCCGCTGCAGGTAGGGCTCGCAGCGCGCGACCTCGTCGGGCTCGGGATTGCGGTTGCCGGGCGGGCGGCACTTGATCACGTTGGCGATGTAGACGTTGTTGCTGCGCTCCAGCGAGAGCGCATGCAGCATGCTGTCGAGCAGCTTGCCGGCCTGGCCGACGAAGGGCTCGCCCTGCTTGTCCTCGTTCTCGCCCGGCGCCTCGCCGACCAGCATCCAGTCGGCCTCGCGATCGCCGACCCCGAACACGGTCTGGGTGCGCTTCTCGCAGAGCCGGCAGCGCTGGCAGTCGGCCACGCGTGCCTCGAGTTCGTCCCAGCCGAGATCGGCGACCGAAGCGAGCGCCGCGGCCGGCTGCGCCGAGGGCAGCGGCGCAAGGCCGGGCGGCGGCGCGTCGGGCGCGGGCGCGAGGTCGAACCAGGACGGATCGTCGAACGGCGGGGCTTCGTCGGCCGGCGCCTTGATGGCGGGCGCGGGCGGCTCGTCGCGAGCGGCCGGCGCCGCATCGGGTGCGCGCGCAACCATGTCGGGCGCGGCGGAATCGGACGGACGCTTCGCGCCGGGCGCCGGGCGAAGCGGCTCGCTGACGAATTCAGGCGCGGCGCGTTCCTCGCGCGCGGCTGCCCGAGGCAGCCTCTCATCGGCCCTCGCCGTCGGCGAGCCGGCCAGGATGGGCCGATCGTCGACCGCCTCCGGGCGCGCCGCCACGGCAGCGCCGGCCTGCATCTCGCCCTCGCCTGCCACGCCCGGCGCCGTCCCCTGCCCGCGCCGCACCCAGCGCGGCCCGAGCCCCATCTCGTCGAGCGCCGAGTCAAGCCAGCTCATGCGTGCCTCCCTGAATATCGAGCGACAGCCGCATCACGATCGCGTCCTCGCGCGTGCGGTGCTTCGCCGGGTAATAGTTCTTGCGGCGCCCGACCACCTCGAAGCCGAAGCGTTCGTAGAGCCGGATCGCGCGCGGATTGGACGGTCGCACCTCGAGCAGCATGCCGTCGAGCCGCTCGGCGCGCGCGATGCGCGTCGCCTCGCGCAGCAGCGCGAGCCCGCAGCCGGCATGCTGCGCGGCGGGCGCCACGCACAGATTGAGCAGGTGCATCTCGTCGACCACCGGCATCAGCACGCAATAGCCGACCAGGGTGCCCGTCACGTGCCGCATGCAGACGCCGAAATAGCCGTTGCGCAGCGAATCCTCGAAGTTGCCGCGCGACCACGGGAATTCATAGGCGGCCTTCTCGATCTCGACCACCTCGTCGAGGTCGGCATCCGTCATCGGCGCCAGATAACGGTCGGTCATCAGCACGCCGCTCATCGGCCGCCCTCCCGGGCGGCACGCTCGGCGAGCCGCTCGGCGGTGGTCTGCGCGACCTTGTTGCGCACGTATTCGGGCGCGGCCTGGTCGGCCGGCACCACGCGGCCGGCGCGAAACGCGCGCAGCGCGAGCTGCGCGACCGGCACCGCGTGCGGCAGCGCCGCGCCATCGACCTGGGCAGCCAGCGCCGCCAGCGGCAGGCGTTCGCCGAAGGCCGCGGCCGCGTTGCCGGCCAGCGTGAAGGGCTCGGCAGGCGCGACCAGCAGGCCCGGCGCGTCGGGCGCGGCCGGCTGCAGCGTGCGCCAATCGCCGGCGGCTTCGTCCCAGGCGTAGTCGGCCCAGTAGGCCTCGTCCATGCGCGCGTCGAGCGCGGCCAGCACGCGCGTCGGCGCCGCTGCGCCGGCGGCCAGCGCGTTGAGCCGCGCGTGCTCGGCACAGGCGGCCAGCGTGCCGATCGGCACCACCGGCAGGCCGCGGCCGAAAGCCAGGCCCTGCGCCACGCCGGTCGCGGTGCGCAGGCCCGTGAACGAACCCGGGCCCGCGCCGAAGGCGATCGCGGCGCAATCGGCCAGCGTGAAACCGGCTTCGTCGAGCAGTTCGCGCACGGCAGGCAGCACGCGCGTGCTGGAGACGGCGCCCGTCTCGTCGTGGCGGAACCAGAGGCGCGGGGCGGTGGAGGCAGGCGCCGCGTCGGAGGCGGCGATCAGGGCGACCGAGCAGAATTCGGTCGAGGTATCGATGGCGAGGAGCACGGTTTGCGTCATGGCCGACATTGTAATGCGGCACCCCGCCGGCACGGGCGTTTCGAAACCGGCGGCCGGCACATCATGATCGGCCGGGGCGGCGGCCAGCCGGTTTGGAAGGATCGCTCGACCCGCCCGGCGGCGCCGCTTGCTACCATCTGCCGACCTGAAAACCCCTCGGAGACACCCGATGAGCGATATCCAAGCCCAGTTCGAGCAAGCGCTGGTGGACGTCAAGCAACTGAGCGAGAAGCCCGGCAACATGACCCTGCTGCGTCTCTACGCGCTGTACAAGCAAGGCAGCGAAGGCGACGTCAACGGCGAGAAGCCCGGCTTCACCGACATCGTCGGCAAGTACAAGTACGACGCCTGGGCCGCGCTGAAGGGCACCTCGCAGGAAGAGGCCCAGAAGCAGTACGTGCAGCTGGTGGAAGACCTGAAGAGCGGCGCCGCCTCCTGAGCCGCGTGGCCGGCGCCCGCCGCCTCGCGGCTGGTGCCGCCTTGCCCGCGGCCCCGGGCGGCTGCCGAACCGCCGCCAAAGCGGGACAAACGTGTAACGAAACGTATCGAATTCGCCGGCATCGCGCCGGCATTTCACAAATACGCCACGATAGCAGTGGCGCGCTGCAGCAAATCCCTCTATAATCCGCTTCGCGTCACGTATGGGCTGCACATCCAGCCCCGTTTTGACGCCTCGTACGTTTCGCTCCAATCCAGTTTAGAACCTGTCCCCTCCTGCCTCTCTGGGCCCTTCGCGGCCATCAAAGTATCAGGCTGGCGGCGTGTTCGGCGAATTCCGACTTCCGGATTTCCGCCGTGTGCCGCACCCGAAACAGCTTCTAACGCACCCGTGAGTGAGTCTGCGTTCCTCGAACGCGGACGTCTGTCACGTTCCCGATTTGCTCGATGCATTGTCGACTTGGGCATGCACGATTGGCGCCGACGTTTCACCCACCGTGTTTCAAGGATTGATATGACTTCGAGCCAACCCCAAAGCCCGCTCAACGCGATTGCCGACCAGGCACTCGGTCTGACCGACGCCGCTGCCGCGCCCATCGAGGCTGCGCAGCCCGACGACGGCGAACCGAGCTTCGTGTCGCTCGGGCTGTCGCCGGAGATCGTCTCCGCCCTGCAGGCCGCCGGCTACGTGAAGCCGACCCCGGTCCAGCAGCGCGCGATCCCCGCCGGCATCGCGGGTCGCGACCTCCTGGTGTCGAGCCCGACCGGCTCCGGCAAGACGGCCGCCTTCATGCTGCCCGCGATCGAGCGATTCGCGCAGCTGCAGAAGACCCAGGCGCAACAACCGCGCGCGCCGCGCGAGCCGCAATCGGCCGACCGCCGCCAGCGCCGCCCGCAGCCGGTGGCCCGCCCGGGCCTGCTGGTGCTGACCCCCACGCGTGAGCTGGCGATGCAGGTCACCACCGCCGCCTCGACCTACGGCAAGCACCTGCGCCGCCTGCGCACGGTCAGCATCCTCGGCGGCGTGGCCTATGGCCAGCAGCTGATGCTGCTGGCGAAGAACCCGGAAATCCTGGTCGCCACGCCGGGCCGCCTGCTCGACCACCTCGAGCGCGGCCGCATCGACCTGTCCGAGCTGAAGATGCTGGTGCTCGACGAAGCCGACCGCATGCTCGACATGGGCTTCATCGACGACATCGAGACCATCGTCGCGGCCACCCCGGCCTCGCGCCAGACCATGCTGTTCTCGGCCACCCTGGACGGCAAGATCGGCTCGCTGACCAGCCGCCTGCTGAAGGATCCGGAGCGCATCGAGATCGTCCAGAAGATGGAGGCGCGCACCAACATCGCCCAGACGGTCCACTACGTCGACGACCGCGACCACAAGGATCGCCTGCTCGACCACCTGCTGCGCGACGACGCGCTGGACCAGGCGATCATCTTCACCGCCACCAAGATCGACGCCGACCAGCTGGCCGGCCGCCTGGCCGATGCCGGTTTCGAATCGGCCGCGCTGCACGGCGACCTGCCGCAAGGCGCGCGCAACCGCACCATCCGCGCGCTGCGCGAGCGCCGCGTGCGCGTGCTGGTGGCCACCGACGTGGCCGCGCGCGGGATCGACATCCCCGGCATCACGCACGTCTTCAACTACGACCTGCCGAAGTTCGCCGAGGACTACGTGCACCGCATCGGCCGTACCGGCCGCGCGGGCCGCTCGGGTATCGCGGTGAGCCTGGTGCACCACGCCGAACAGGGCGCCCTCAAGCGCATCGAGCGCTTCGTGCGTTCGCCGCTGCCGGTCAACGTGATCGAAGGCTTCGAGCCGCGCAAGGCTCCCCCGCGCAACGGCCCGAGCCGTGGCCGTCCGGGCGGCGGCAACGGCGGCGGTCGCCGTTTCGGCGGCAAGCCGGGCGGCAGCCGTGAAGGCGGCTACGGCGGCGGCAATCGCGAAGGCGGCCGCAGCTACGGCAGCGGCAATGGCGGCGGCTGGAGCGGCAAGCCCTCGAACGGCGGCGGCAACCGCGAAGGCGGCTACGGCGGCAACCGTCGCAGCGACGCCCCGCGCGGCCCGCGTCGCGGCTCGGCAGCCTGAGCCCGGGCGCCTCGTGCGCCCCACGCAAGACAAAACCGGTGCTTCGGCACCGGTTTTTTTTCGCCCGCCGTTGACATTTCACGATACGGAAAATTTTTTTGTCTCGTAAAAAATCATGCTGCGTGGCACAAGCCGGGTGATTGCGAGATGGAAAAAGGCGTTTCTCATCGCGAAACGACTCATTCAAACCATTGATTAACAACAAGTAAATATTTTAGAGGAGCCCACCAAAGCCGCTGTCGCCGCGCCGGACGCTTCCCTAGACTCTTATACAAGAGTTCACGAAACGAAGCGCCGGATGCACCGCCCGCCTCCCGATCGCGAACCCAGGACTCGTATCCCTCACCGATTCATGTTCTCAAGGAGACTCATCATGTCGCGTCAACAACAGGCCAAGGCACTGCAGCAGAAGTGGGAAAGCGATCCGCGCTGGAAGGGCATCAAGCGCGGCTACAGCGCCGAGGACGTGATCCGCCTGCGCGGCTCGATCGAGGTCCAGCACACCATCGCCCAGCGCGGCGCGGAAAAGCTCTGGAGCCTCATCAACGAGGAGCCCTTCGTCAACGCGCTCGGCGCGCTGACCGGCAACCAGGCCATGCAGCAGGTCAAGGCGGGCCTCAAGGCCATCTACCTGTCGGGCTGGCAGGTGGCGGGCGACGCCAACGTGGCCGGCGAGATGTACCCCGACCAGTCGCTCTACCCGGCCAACTCGGTGCCGCTGGTGGTCAAGCGCATCAACAACACGCTCACGCGCGCCGACCAGATCCAGTGGTCGGAAGGCAAGAACCCCGGCGAGGAAGGCTACGTCGACTACTTCGCGCCGATCGTGGCCGATGCGGAAGCCGGTTTCGGCGGCGTGCTCAATGCCTTCGAGCTGATGAAGGCGATGATCGAGGCCGGCGCCTCGGGCGTGCACTTCGAGGACCAGCTCGCCTCGGTCAAGAAGTGCGGCCACATGGGCGGCAAGGTGCTGGTGCCGACCCGCGAGAACGTCGCCAAGCTCGGCGCCGCGCGCCTGGCCGCCGACGTGATGGGCGTGCCGACCGTGCTGATCGCGCGCACCGACGCGGAAGCCGCCGACCTGATCACGTCCGACATCGACGAGAACGACAAGCCCTTCCTGACCGGCGAGCGCACCGTCGAAGGCTTCTTCCGCACGCGCCCCGGCATCGAGCAGGCGATCTCGCGCGGCCTGGCCTATGCGCCCTACGCCGACCTGGTCTGGTGCGAAACCGGCAAGCCCGATCTCGAGTACGCGAAGAAGTTCGCCGAGGCGATCCACAAGCAGTTCCCGGGCAAGATGCTCTCGTACAACTGCTCGCCGTCCTTCAACTGGAAGAAGAACCTCGACGACGCGACCATCGCCAAGTTCCAGAAGGAGCTCGGCGCGATGGGCTACAAGTTCCAGTTCATCACGCTGGCCGGCTTCCACTCGCTGAACTACTCGATGTTCAACCTCGCGCACGGTTATGCCCGCACCCAGATGAGCGCCTTCGTGGAACTGCAGCAGGCCGAGTTCGCCGCCGCCGACAAGGGCTTCACGGCCGTCAAGCACCAGCGCGAGGTGGGCACCGGCTACTTCGACGCGGTGACCCAGACGGTCGAGCGCGAAGCCTCGACCACGGCGCTGCACGGCTCGACCGAGGACGAACAGTTCTTCGACGGCAAGAAGGTCGCCTGAGCCGGTTTCGTGTTCAGCAGGAAGGCGGGGCCGGACGATTCGTCCTGCCCCGCCCGGGCAGCGATCAGGGAGCGATGACGACAAAGGCGCGGACCACCGCGCCGCGACAGACCACAAGCCGGGCGTGCCATGCACGCGCCCGGCACCGGCGACACCGGGCACGGTATCGCCAGGCCGTTACGAACCGCGCGCCGGCCCTGGCGCGCGGTCTTTCATTCAGGGGCAGCCCGGCTTGCCGGGGCGCCCGTCACCGATAGACGATCACCGGGATTTTCGTATGCGTGAGCACGCGCTGCGTCTCGCTGCCGATCAGCAGGCTGCCGAGCCCGCGTCGGCCGTGCGAGGCCATGAAGATCACGTCGCAGCCGCCGCGCTCCGCCGCCTCGATGATGCCGAGGTAGGGCGACGGGTGCAGGCTGGTGCAACTGTCGCAGGCGACGCCGGCGCGACGCGCGCAGCCCTCGACTTCCTCCAGATGCGCGTGCGCCTCGCGTTCGCTGCGCTCGCGGAATTCGGCCGGCGGCTCGACCATCGCCTCGGCCGCGAACGGGGAATACGGATATTGCGGCAGACACGCATAGGCGGTCACGCGCGCGCCGACCGTCTGCGCGAGATCGATCGCGCCGTCGATCGCCTTGCGCGACAACTCGGACCCGTCGGTCGGAACCAGGATGTGCTTGAACATGGCGCCCTCCGTCGATCAAGCCGCGGCAGCCCGCACGACCCGCGGGGGCGCCGTGGCGGCCTCCATCCGATCGATTGTAGGTCGCGGTGGCGGCCGCACCGCCTCGGCAAAGGGTTCGTCCTGATATCGGAAACGCGGGGCATCGACAGGCGCCGCGCCTTGGATTCAACCCCGGATCCAACCCCGGATTCGGCGGCATCGCGCCTTGCCCGCCCCTCAACCCCAGTAACCCGGCCGCTCGTAGGTGTGCTTGAGAAAGTCGAGGAACAAGCGCACGCGCAAGGGCAGATGCCGGCGCTGCGGGAACACCGCGTGGATCCCGATCGGCGGCGCGGCGAACTCGTCGAGCACGCTCACCAGGCGCCCGGCCGCGATATCGGCGCCCACCTCCCACCAGGAACGCCAGGCCAGGCCATGGCCCTCGAGGCACCACTCGTGCAGCACCGCGCCGTCCGAGCATTCCATCGGGCCGGCCACGCGGATCGAGACGATCTGCCCGTCCTGCTGGAAGGCCCAGCCGCGCTGCTGGTTGGCGTTCGCGGCCAGCGCCAGGCAGTGGTGGCGCGCCAGCTCCTCGAGCGTGCGCGGCGTGCCGGCGCGCGCCAGGTAGGCGGGCGCGGCGACGCACACGCGCCGGTTCTCGCCCAGCTTCAGCGAGACCAGCGAGGAATCGGGCAGCTCGCCCAGCCGCACCGCGCAGTCGAACCCCTCGTTGACGAGGTCGACCATGCGATCGGACAGGTCGAGCGTGATCGTCACGTCGGGATGCGCCGCGGTGAAGGCCGGCACCAGCGGCGCGACATGGCGGCGCCCGAAGCCGGCCGGCCCCGACACGCGCAGGTGCCCGCTGGCCTTCACGCCGCCGGCCGAGACGCTGGCCTCGGCGTTCTGCATGTCGTGCACGACGCGCTGGCAGTCCTCCAGGAAGGCCGAGCCCTCGAAGGTCAGGGTCAGCTTGCGGGTGGTGCGCAACAGCAGCTTCACGCCGAGCCGCTCCTCCAGCGCGTCGAGCCGCCGGCCGATGATGGCGGGCGCCACGCCCTCGGCATGGGCGGCGGCCGACAGGCTGCCCTTGCCGGCCACCGCGATAAAGGTCTCGATCTGCTTGAAGCGGTCCATGTCTCACGCGGGGAAATCGATGATGCCGGCCAGATTAGGTTGATAAAAGTAAAAGATCAAGTGATGGAAAGCGTATTTTCCAACCTCCCGAATCACGAATAGAATCGATTCCGACCTCTACCTGGAGCGCACGGCTATGTCGGCCATAACGACACTCTCCCCCAAAGCCATCCTGTTCGACGCCTACGGCACGCTGTTCGACGTGCACGCGGTGGTCGCCGCGGCCGAGCAACTGTTTCCGGGGCGCGGCGATGCCCTGTCCCAGCTGTGGCGCCGCAAGCAGATCGAATACACCCAGCTGCGCACGCTGTCCGATCCCGAGGGGGCGCGTTACCGCCCGTTCTGGGACATCACGCTCGACGCGCTGCGCCATGCCGGCCGCTCGCTCGGCCTCGAACTCGGCGCGGCCGCCGAGAAGCGGCTGATGGACGAATACGCCTGCCTGTCCACCTACCCCGATACCGTGCCGGCCCTGCGCCGGCTGCGCGAGCTGCCCGGCGCGCCGCGCCTGGCGATCCTCTCGAACGGCGATTCGCGCATGCTCGACATCGCCGTGAAGAGCGCCGGCATGGCGGGCCTGTTCGACCGCGTGCTGTCGGTGGAAACGGTGCGCGCCTACAAGCCGGCCGCGGCCGCCTACCGGCTCGGCACCGAGGCCTTCGGCGCGGCGCCGCGCGAGATCCTGTTCGTCTCCTCGAACGGCTGGGACGCGGCTGGCGCCGGCTGGTTCGGCTACACCACCTTCTGGCTGAACCGCGGCGGCGCGCCGCGCGAGGAACTCGGCGTCGCGCCGGCCGGCACCGGCGCGCGCATGGATGACCTGCTGGCCTTCGTGGCCGGCGCCGCCACCCCGCCGTCACGCCCCGGCCCGGGCGCCTGACGTCGTTTTCCGTTGTCGATTTCGCCTCGCGCATCTCGATTCTCGTAATCCGTTTTCCGCAATTCGCTTTACGCAATTCGCACTGACCGACCAAGGAGAAACACATGACGACCACGCTGAAGCTGCCGCAAGGCATGGCGATCACGGGCGAGATCCGCCCCGGCTACGACGCGATCCTGACGCCCGAGGCGCTCGAACTCGTCGCCCGGCTGCACCGTGCCTTCGAGCCGCGCCGCCAGGAACTGCTGAAGCTGCGCGCCGAGCGCACGCGGCGCCTGGACGCCGGCGAACGCCCGGACTTCCTCGCGGACACCCAGGCGGTCCGCGACGGCGACTGGAAGGTCGCGCCGCTGCCGGCCGACCTGCAATGCCGCCGCGTCGAGATCACCGGGCCGGTCGAGCGCAAGATGATCATCAACGCGCTGAACTCGGGCGCGGACTCCTACATGACGGACTTCGAGGATTCGAACGCGCCGGTGTGGACCAACCAGCTCGACGGCCAGATCAACCTGTTCGACGCGGTGCGCAAGACCATCTCGCTGGAGCAGAACGGCAAGTCGTACCGGCTCAACGAGCGCGTGGCCACGCTGATCGTGCGCCCGCGCGGCTGGCACCTCGACGAGAAGCACGTCACGGTGGATGGCCAGCGCGTCTCGGGCGGCGTGTTCGACTTCGCGCTCTACCTGTTCCACAACGCGAAGGAACTGCTCTCGCGCGGCTCGGGCCCCTACTTCTACCTGCCGAAGATGGAAAGCCACCTGGAGGCGCGCCTCTGGAACGACATCTTCGTGGCCGCCCAGGAGGCGATCGGCGTGCCGCGCGGCACGATCCGCGCCACCGTGCTGATCGAGACCATCCTGGCCGCCTTCGAGATGGACGAAATCCTGTACGAGCTGCGCGAGCACAGCTCGGGCCTCAACGCCGGCCGCTGGGACTACATCTTCTCGGCCATCAAGAAGTTCAAGAACGACCGCGAGTTCTGCCTGGCCGACCGCTCGAAGATCACCATGACGGTGCCCTTCATGCGCGCCTACGCGCTGCTGCTGCTGAAGACCTGCCACAAGCGCAGCGCCCCGGCGATCGGCGGCATGAGCGCGCTGATCCCGATCAAGAACGATCCGGAAGCGAACGACAAGGCGATGGGCGGCGTGCGCTCGGACAAGGCGCGCGATGCCGGCGACGGCTACGACGGCGGCTGGGTCGCGCACCCGGGCCTGGTGCCGATCGCGATGGAGGAATTCGTCAAGGTGCTGGGCGATCGTCCGAACCAGATCGACAAGCAGCGCGACGACGTGCAGATCGAAGGCCGCAACCTGCTCGACTTCCAGCCGGAAGCGCCGATCACCGAGGCGGGCCTGCGCAACAACATCAACGTCGGGATTCACTACCTGGGCTCCTGGCTGGCCGGCAACGGCTGCGTGCCGATCCACAACCTGATGGAGGATGCGGCCACCGCCGAGATCTCGCGCTCGCAGGTCTGGCAATGGATCCGCTCGCCGAAGGGCGTGCTCGACGACGGCCGCAAGGTCACGGCCGAGATGGTGCGCGAGTACGCGAAGGTCGAGCTCGACAAGGTCAAGCAGGTGGTGGCGGGCGATACCCAGCCCTATGAGCGCGCCGCCGCGATCTTCGAGAGCATGTCCACCTCGGAATCCTTCACCGAATTCCTGACGCTGCCGCTCTACGAGGAGATCTGAGCCTGGCGTGACGCGGGCCGGCGCCACCGGCCCGCACCGGAACGAAAAACGGGCGTGCCGTTCGATGCTTGTCGAACGGCACGCCCGTTTTCCTATTGGCCGCGGTGGGCCCGCGAAGCCGCCGTCTCAGCCGGCCTGCAGCTCGGCCGGCACCTGGCGCGCGAGCCGGTGGGCCACCCAGTCGCCCGAGGCGATGCGCGGCCGCTCGGCCACCGAATGCTCGCCCACCGGGTAATAGAGGCAGTCGTAGCGCCGCCCGGCCAGCTCGACCGTGACCTGCCGCGACAGGAACAGGCCGTCGACGCCGGGATAGACCTCCTCGATCTCGTCGAGCACCGGCACCAGGCGCTCGTCGATCGCGTAGACGTCGCCGTGCACCTGGTCCTCGCCCGCGCCGGGCACCATGCCCGGATAATCGCCGAAGTCGTAGAGCCGGCCGCGCAGCGCGGCCGAACCGAGCAGCCGCGGCGCGCCGATGCCATGCCGCGCGGCGGCGCGGCCGATGTCGTTGATCTCGCCGGCACGCAGCGTGCCGTAGACGAATACGTGGCGCATCCTGATTCCTTCTCCTGTCGAGGCATCGCGGTAACGAGCGGGCGCGGGCGCCGGGGCGCATCCCGGGGGCACATCCCGAGGTCGTCCGCCGCGACCGCCGAGAGTTTCCGGCGCGAGGCGATCATCGCGCAGCCGGGCCGCGCTGTCACCCCCTGCCTCATATTGAATCGCATGCGGCCGGCAAAACCGGGACAGCGCGCTGCCGGCGCCGCGACCGGCGCGGCAGCGGCAAGGCGCCGCCGCTCATACAATATCGCTTGGTCCAGCCGCCGCGCGTCCGATGAAACCCGCCCCTGCCCTCTCCCTCTTAGCGCCGATCACGATCGACATCCCGCCCGAATTCGCGCCGACGCCCGAGCACCCCTTGCGCGTGCGTCCCCGCCCGATGGCGGCCAGCACGCGCATCCCGCAGCACACGCATGCCTGGGGGCAGCTCGCCTACGCCTCGCGCGGCGTGCTGCGCGTGACCACGGCAGGCACCACCTGGATGGTGCCGCCCTCGCGCGCGATCTGGGTGCCGCCGCGCGTGGCGCACGAGATCGTGGTGGTCGAGGATGCCTTCCTGCGCACGCTCTACATCGACGAGACGGCGCTGCCCGGCGGGCTCGACGATTGCCGCGTGGTGGAAGTCTCGGGCCTGCTGCGCGAGCTGATCACCGCGCTCGACGTGCGCACCCTGGCGCAGACGCGCGAGCGCCTGCTCACCGCCCTGATCCTCGACGAACTGACGCGCAGCGAGCCCTTGCCGCTGGCCGTGCCGATGCCGTCCGAGAAGCGCCTGCGCGCGCTGTGCGAGGCCGTGCTCGCGCATCCGGCCCAGGCCGAATCGCTCGATCACTGGGCCGCCAGCGTGGGCGCGAGCACGCGCACCATCGCGCGGCTGTTTCGCCAGGAACTGGGGGTGAGCTTCACGCAATGGCAGCAGCAGGCGCTGCTCGCACGCGCGATTCCGCTGCTGAACCAGGGGCGGCCGATGTCGCATGTGGCCCAGGAGCTCGGCTACCAGAGCCAGAGCGCGTTCTCGGCGATGTTCCGGCGCGCCTTCGGCAAGAGCCCGCGCGCCTTCATGCTCGGCGATGCCGGTGCTCCCGCTATCGATCCGGTCGACCCTGACGACCCGGCCGCGGCCAGCGAAGCCGCCGCCGACGCCGATACGGCCGCAACGACGTTCTCCGAAACAGTCGCCGCGCCCGGCACGCAGCGCGCCGAGGCCCCGCGCAAGCTCAGTTGACGAGCCGCACCATGTGCCGGATCGAGCCGAACTGCGCGAGCCGCGGCCCGGCGAGCCGGTAGCCCATGCGCAGGTAGAGCTTGGCGGCGGGATTGTCGACGAACACGCGCAACTGCGTCTCGCGCAGGCCGCGCGCCTGCGCCCAGCGATGCGCGGTGTCGAGCAGGTAGCTGCCGGCGCCGAGCCCGCGATGACCGTCGCGGATCTGCACGTCGCGGATATGCAGCGAGTCGCCCTCCTCGGTGATCCGCATCACGCCGACGCGCTCGCCGTCGCGCTCGAGGATGAAGTTCTCCGATTCGCACCAGCTCAGGTAGAACAGGTCGGCACGCCACTGCAGGCCATGGCGACGGTAGTAGTCGCCCATGTTGGCGTGCGTGAGCGCTTCGGCGAACTCGAAGTCGTCCGCCTCGGCCGGGCGGAGCTGGAACAGCAGTCTCAGGTCGGTGGGATCGAGCATGGCGTCGAGGAAAATCCCGGATCCTCGCCACGATAGCGCAGCGCGCGGCCGATGCAATGGCGAATTGCCCGATGACGGCGAGAAGAAGACGAAACCCCGGGCGGGACGACGCCGAAGCCGAAGGCCGGCCAAGCCCCTGAAAAGCAAAAAGCCCGTTCAGGTATTCCTGAACGGGCTTTGCATATCTGGCGGAGCGGACGGGACTCGAACCCGCGACCCCCGGCGTGACAGGCCGGTATTCTAACCAACTGAACTACCGCTCCAGTTTTCTACAGCTCACCGGCAGGCGTTGGTCAATTCCCGCCGGCACATCGATCGAATCTCGAACGACGCCGAATTTGGCGTCCCCTAGGGGATTCGAACCCCTGTACTCACCGTGAAAGGGTGATGTCCTAGGCCTCTAGACGAAGGGGACTGCGTACCGCTACGACTCATTACCTCAACGTTCGAATGGTGGAGGTAAGCGGGATCGAACCGCTGACCTCTTGCATGCCATGCAAGCGCTCTCCCAGCTGAGCTATACCCCCTTGCACCATGAACGCAGGAGCTGCTGACTGCCAACCCCTTTACTACCCTTGCCCTTCAACAATAAAGCCCGTTCAAATGTCAGCCGAACGGGCCTTGCGTATCTGGCGGAGCGGACGGGACTCGAACCCGCGACCCCCGGCGTGACAGGCCGGTATTCTAACCAACTGAACTACCGCTCCAGTCTTTTACAGCTCACCGGCAGGCGTTGGTCAATTCCCGCCGGCACATCGATCGAATCTCGAACGACGCCGAATCTTGGCGTCCCCTAGGGGATTCGAACCCCTGTACTCACCGTGAAAGGGTGATGTCCTAGGCCTCTAGACGAAGGGGACTGCGTACTGCGACTTCTACTGCTTGCACCTTTAACGATAAAGCCCGTTCATCGAACAGCCGAACGGGCTTTGCGTTTGGTGGCGGAGCGGACGGGACTCGAACCCGCGACCCCCGGCGTGACAGGCCGGTATTCTAACCAACTGAACTACCGCTCCACACATTCGTCACGACAGACCTGCGCTGATCACGCTCGGCCTGCCTGCTTCGCACCAATCGGGTACGACGCGATGACTGGCGTCCCCTAGGGGATTCGAACCCCTGTACTCACCGTGAAAGGGTGATGTCCTAGGCCTCTAGACGAAGGGGACAAAATCTTCTCAGACTCTGTCTTGCCGCTGGCCCTTGCTGTTTGCGCATCCAGCAAAGACCGAGATTCTTACTGGTTTTCAGCGATTTGTGAAGGATTTTTTTCAAACCGCTTCACCGCCGACACTTCAACCAGACTACTGCAAAAACCGTTCTGTTGGTGGAGGTAAGCGGGATCGAACCGCTGACCTCTTGCATGCCATGCAAGCGCTCTCCCAGCTGAGCTATACCCCCTTGCAGAACAGAAACGAGATTATAGAGAGCACCCCAGAGTTTGTAAATACCCTTTTTATCGGAATCGCAAAAATTTTCATCCCGCGACTCCCTCGAAAGCCGGCCGGAAATACCGGCCCGCTCCGAGGCGCTCCATCACCTCAAACAGCGAGGCGCGAGATTACGACATTTCGATCCAGCAGGGCAAGCACCGCGTCGAGCGAGGGCGTATGCGTGGTGCCCACCACCAGCAGACGCACCGGCATCGCCAGTTGCGGCATCTTCAGGCCATGCTCGGCGAGCGTGGCCTTCAGCGCGGCCGCGATGCCTTCCTTGCTCCACTCGGCCGCCTTCAACGCCTCGGCAAGACCCGCCAGCGCCGGCTTGACCGCATCGGTGACGCGCTGCGCGAGTTCCTCCGCGTCCGGCGCCGGCACGCGATAGAACATCGCCGCGCCGTCGACGATCTCCTTCACGGTGGAGGCGCGATCCTTCATCAGGCCGATCACGCCGGGCAGGTCCGCGCCGCTCGCGAGCGTCGCCTCGTCGATGCCGAGCGCGGCGAAGAAGGGCTTGGCCAGCTCGGCCAGGCGCGCGTTGTCGGCTTCCTTGATGTAGTGGTTGTTGAGCCAGTTGAGCTTGTTGTGGTCGTACTGCGCCGGCGACTTGCCCAGGTGCTCGAGGTCGAACCAGGACACGAACTGCTCGCGCGAGAAGATCTCGGCATCGCCGTGCGACCAGCCCAGCCGCGCCAGGTAGTTGAGCACGGCCTCGGGCAGGTAGCCCGCGTCGCGATAGCCCATCACGCTCATCGCGCCGTGGCGCTTGCTCATCTTCTCGCCCTGCTCGTTCAGCACGGTCGGCAGGTGCGCGTAGACCGGCACCTCGCCGCCCAGCGCGCGCAGGATGTTGATCTGGCGCGGCGTGTTGTTGACGTGGTCGTCACCGCGGATCACGTGGGTGATCTGCATGTCGAGATCGTCGACCACCACGCAGAAGTTGTAGGTCGGCGTGCCGTCGGGACGCGCGATCACCAGGTCGTCGAGCTCCTCGTTGGAGATCTCGATCCTGCCCTTCACCGCGTCGTCCCACACCACCGAGCCCGTCAGCGGATTGCGAAAGCGCAGCACCGGCTGCACGCCGGCCGGCGGCTCGGGCAGCAGCTTGCCCGGCTCCGGGCGCCAGGTGCCGTCGTAGCGCGGCTTCTCGCCGGCCTCGCGCTGGCGCTCGCGCAGCGCATCCAGCTCCTCGGTCGACATGTAGCAGGGATAGACCAGGCCCTTCTCGAGCATCTGCGCGAGCACCGCGCGATAGCGGTCCATGCGCTGCATCTGGTAGAACGGGCCCTCGTCGAAATCGAGATCGAGCCACTTCATGCCCTCGAGGATCGCGTCGACCGAAGCCTCCGACGAACGTTCGAGATCCGTGTCCTCGATGCGCAGCACGAAGGCGCCCTGGGTGCTGCGCGCGAAGGCCCAGGGATAGAGGGCCGAACGGATGTTGCCGAGGTGGATGAAGCCGGTCGGGCTCGGAGCGAAGCGGGTACGGACAGGACGGGTCATGGACGGTAACTCGATGGCCGCTCGCGCGGCCCGGATGGCAAACGACGCGGCGACGGCGCGCGGCGGGCGATACGGCCGGACGCGGTCGGCGGCGGGAAGAAAGATCGGGAATTATAACCGCCGACGGCCCGCTTCCGGGCATGCCCCCGGCCGTTCGGCCAGGCCGCGGCGCCCTGCACGCAGGCCCGCCGCGCGACATGACAGGCGCTCGCGGCCCCGCCCCGGGCCCCTTCGCACAAGCTTCGCGCGTCTTCGCCGCCCGCTTGTGCCGCCGCCCGGCCGCTTGCTTTATGATGTGCGCGCCGCGGCAGGTCCGCCGCGCGCGAGGCCGCCCGCGCGCCCGCTCGGCACGCGCCGCCTCGCCCTTCGTCGCGCCCTCGCGCGCGGCCGCCCCCGTCTGCCGGAGAAAGCCCCGATGTCGTCGTCCCCCCGCCTGTCCCGTCGCCAGTTTTCCCTGGCCGCGATGTCCGCGTCGCTGGCCGCGTGCACCTCGTTCGGCGGCAAGTCCGATGCCGGCAAGACGCCCCCGCCGCCGGTGGCGGCCACCCAGCCGCGCCGGCCGCTGAAGGTCGGCATCGCGCTGGGCGGCGGTGCCGCGCGCGGCTTCGCGCATATCGGCGTGCTCAAGGCGCTGGAGGCGCGCAGCATCCCGATCGACCTGGTGGCCGGCACCAGCGCGGGTTCGGTGGTCGGCTCGCTGTACGCCTCGGGGCTGAACGCCTTCGACCTCAACAAGCTGGCGCTCACCATGGACGAGGCCTCGATCAGCGACTGGGCCCTGCCCTGGCGCTCGCGCGGCCTGCTGATGGGCGTGGCGCTGCAGAACTACATCAACAAGACGCTCAACAACCGGCCGATCGAAAAGATGACGCGCCCGCTGGGCATCGTCGCCACCGACCTGCAGAGCGGCCAGCCGATCCTGTTCCAGCGCGGCAACACGGGCCTGGCGGTGCGCGCCTCGAGCAGCGTGCCCTCGGTGTTCGAGCCGGTGCGCATCGGCAGCCGCGAGTACGTCGACGGCGGCCTGGTGAGCCCGGTGCCGGCCTCGTTCGCGCGCAGGATGGGCGCCGACTTCGTGATCGCCGTCGACATCTCGGCGCGCCCCGAGGGCGCCGCCACCGGCAACCCGATCGAGCTGCTGCTGCAGACCTTCACGATCATGGGCCAGACCATCAAGGCCTACGAGCTCGACAAGTACGCCGACGTGGTGATCCGCCCGAACCTGGCGGCGATGAGCGCGAGCGACTTCACGCAGCGCAACGCGGCGATCCTGGCCGGCGAGGAAGCGGCCGCGAAGATCATGCCGGAGCTGCAGAGCAAGCTGGCGGCCGCGCAGGCACGCGCGAGCGCCTGAGGGCGCCTGCCGAGCCGCCCGGGGCAGCCCGGGGCCGCCTCGGACCTCGCCTGGCACCGCCAGCGCCCTCCAGGGCGCCTCGCGGCCCGGCACGCGACGCTCACCCCGCCCGCCCCGCCGCCATCCCCTTTCCGAAGCCCCAAAGCAAAAACCCCGGCTCCTTGCGGAAGCCGGGGTCGGCCATGCTTGCCTGCCGCGGTGCGGCGATCAGTTGCCCGGCGTGAAATCCGCCGCGTTGCCGCCGATCGTCGCGCTCACGCGCTGGCGCAGGTCGTCGGGCTTGGTCGGGAATTCCGACTCGAGCCGGCGCGCGCCGGTGAAGCGCTTTTCCCAGTAGCTGCTGTCGAGATCGTCGACGCGGATCGTGCTGCCCGTCGAGGGCGAGTGCACGAACTTGTTGTCGCCGATATAGATGCCCACGTGCGAGAAGGTGCGGCGCATGGTGTTGAAGAACACCAGGTCGCCCGGCTTGAGCTCGCTCATGCGGACCTTCTCGCCGACGCGGCTCATTTCCTCGGCGCGGCGCGGCAGCGACATGCCGAGCGTGTCCTGGAACACGTAGCGCACAAAGCCGCTGCAATCGAGCCCCGAATCGGGGGAATTGCCGCCCCAGCGGTAGCGCACGCCGATCATGTTCAGCGCGCCGACCACCACGTCGCCGGCCTTGCCGGCCATGCCGGAGAGGAACGACTTGGCGCCGCCCGTGCTGGCTGCCGGGGCGCTGGCTTGCGGATTCTGGGTGGAGGAATTCGACCCGGACTGGGTCGAGAATGCGACATTCTGATTAAAACTGCCGGCTTCGTCGGCGAACGCGCCGGGAGCCGCAGCAATCAGGACGCCGACAAACAGCCCGGCGACGGCGCGCGTACATACCTGGGTGAGGGAGCGGTGCTGCATCGGTCGGTAATTTTGTGCTTAAAAATCAGGTGATTGCCGGAAATTTCGGTCGATACTAGCCAGACGGTATTTGTTTGTCAAAATGAATTGAAAAATTCAATCAATATCTGCACATCATTGGGGCAGCCCTGGCTGGCCGACCGCGGCCAGGAGTTTGCGCGTGTACGGATGTGACGGTTCCGTGAAAATTTTTCCGACTTCCCCGCTCTCGACGATTTCCCCGCCCTGCATCACCGCCACCCGGTGCGCCATCGCGCCGATCACTTCCAGGTCGTGGCTGATGAACACGTAGCCGAGGTTGTACTTGCGCTGCAGGTTGGCGAGCAGCTTCAGCACCTGCTGCTGGATCGACACGTCGAGCGCGCTGGTGGGCTCGTCGAGCACCAGGATGCTGGGCTCCAGCACCAGCGCGCGGGCGATCGCGATGCGCTGGCGCTGGCCGCCCGAAAACTCGTGCGGGTAGCGATGCAGCACCGTGCGATCGAGCCCGACCTCGCGCAGCACCGCCGTCACGCGCTCGCGCAGCGCCTCGGCGGACAGCTCGGGCCGGTGCAGGGCCAGCCCCTCGCCGACGATGCGCTCGATGGTATGGCGCGGCGAGAGCGAGCCGAACGGATCCTGGAACACCACCTGCATGCGCGCGCGCAGGCGCCGCGCGTCGGCGCCGCGCCAGCTCGCCAGCGGGCGGCCGTCGAATTCGATCTGGCCGGCCTCGATGCGCTGCAGGCCGAGCAGGGCCATCGCCAGGGTCGACTTGCCCGAGCCCGATTCGCCCACCACCCCGAGCGTCTCGCCCTGCCGCACCGACACGCTGACCTGTTTCACCGCCGTGAAGCGCCCGCTGCGGAACCACCCCGCCAGGCCCGGCAATTTCTGCCGAAAGCCGACCGTCACCTCGCGCGCGTCGAGCATCACCGGCGCGATCGGCAGCACCGGCGCGGCGGTGCGCTGCGGCCGGCTGTTCAGCAGCTTGCGCGTGTAGGGATGCTCGGGCTCGGCGAAGATCCGCTCCACCTCGCCGCTCTCCACCAGCCTGCCCTTCTCCATCACCGCCACGCGCTGCGCGAAGCGGCGCACCAGGTTCAGGTCGTGCGTGATCAGCAGGATCGACATGCCGCGCGTGAGCTCGGCGTCGCGCTGCAGGTCCAGCAGCAGCTCGACGATCTGCGCGCGGATCGTCACGTCGAGCGCGGTGGTCGGCTCGTCGGCCAGCAACAGGCGCGGCCGGCAGGCCAGCGCCATCGCGATCATGGCGCGCTGGCGCTGGCCGCCGGAAAGCTGGTGCGGATAGCTGTCGACGCGCCGCTCGGGCTCGGCGATGCCGGTGCGCCCCAGCAGCGCGATGGCACGCGCGCGCGCCTCGCGCTTGGAAACCCCATCGTGCAGCACGATGGTCTCGACGATCTGGTCGCCCACCGTGTAGAGCGGATTGAGCGCCGTCATCGGCTCCTGGAAGATCATCGCGATCTGCGCGCCGCGCAGGCCGCGCATGGCGCGCTCGCTGGCCGCGCCGAGCTCGCGCCCGTCGAAGCGGATGCGCCCGCCCTGCTCGGCGTCGCGCAACAGGCGCAGGATCGCCAGCGCGGTCACGCTCTTGCCCGAGCCCGACTCGCCGACCAGGGCCACACGCTCGCCGCGGCCGATCGTCAGCGAGACGTCGTCGACGGCCAGCGTGTCGCCGAAGCTCACGCGCAGGTGCTCGATCGACAGCAGCGGCTCGCCCGGCGCCGCCGCGCCGCCGGCCCGATCGGTCGCACCCGCGCCCTGCCCCGGGGCTCGCGGGGCGCTCCCCGGGCCTGTCAGGCCCGCTCGTTCCGGTCGATCCGCCTGCGCCTGCGGCACCGGGCGCTTCGCTCCCAGCGCCGGCTTCATCGCGCACCTCCCGCCGCGCGCGAGGTATCGGCCACGCGCGAATCGAGCGCGTTGCGCAGCGCGTCGCCCATGAAGGTCAGCAGCAGCAGCGTGAACACCAGCACGATGAAGGTCGCCAGCGAGATCCACCAGGCGTCGAGATTGGCCTTGCCCTGCGAGAGCAGCTCGCCCAGGCTCGGCGTGGGCGGCGGCACGCCCAGGCCGAGGAAGTCGAGGCTGGTCAGCGCCAGGATCGAGCCGCTCATGCGAAACGGCAGGAAGGTGATGACGGGCGTGAGGCTGTTGGGCAGCACGTGGCGCCAGATGATCTGCCAGTTCGACAGGCCCATCGCGCGCGCGGCGCGCACGTAGTCCTGGGTGCGGTTGCGCAGGAACTCGGCGCGCACGTAGTCGGCCAGGCCGATCCAGCCGAACAGCGAGAGCAGCACGATCAGCAGCAGGAAGCTGGGCTCGAAGATCGAGGCGAAGATGATCAGCAGGTAGAGCTCGGGCATCGAGCTCCAGATCTCGATCAGGCGCTGCCCGACGATGTCGATGCGCCCGCCGTAGAAGCCCTGCACCGCGCCGGCCAGGATCCCCAGCACGGTGCCGATCAGGGTCAGCACCAGCGCGAACTCGACCGATACGCAGAAGCCGTAGACCAGCCGCGCGAGCAGGTCGCGCCCTTGCGCGTCGGTGCCCAGCCAGTTGTCGCGCGAGGGCGGCGCCGGGTTCGGCAGCGCCGAGAAGTAGTTCAGCGTCGTGTAGGAGTAGCGGTTCGGCGGATAGATCGCGAAGTTGCCCGGCGCATCGATCCGCTTGCGCACGTAAGGGTCGAGGTAGTCGGCCGGGGTCGGGAAATCGCCGCCGAAGGTGGTTTCGGCATAGTCCTTGGCGATCGGGAAGTACCAGTGGCCGTCGTAGCGCACCACCAGCGGCTTGTCGTTGGACCACAGCGGCGCGGCCAGGCTGATCGCGAAGGCGACCAGGAACACCACCAGGCTCCAGTAGCCCAGGCGCTGGCGGCGAAAGCGCTGCCAGACGCGGCGCGCGGGAGACGGCGAGACGCGCGCGCGGGCGGCGTCGACGCGGGAGGAAACGGCGGTTCGGCTCAACTCAGCGCTCCAGTTGGTCGAATTGGATCCGGGGGTCGACCCAGACGTAGCAGAGATCGGAAACCAGCTTGGTGACCAGGCCGATCAGCGTGAACAGGTAGAGCGTGCCGAGCACCACCGGGTAGTCGCGGCGGATCACCGACTCGTAGGACAGCAGGCCCAGGCCGTCGAGCGAGAACAGCGTCTCGATCAGCAGGCTGCCCGAGAAGAAGGCGCCGATGAAGGCGGCCGGGAAGCCCACGATCAGCGGCAGCAGCGCGTTGCGGAACACGTGCTTCCAGAGCACGCGCCGCTCCGACAGGCCCTTGGCGCGCGCGGTCAGCACGTACTGCTTGCGGATCTCGTCGAGGAAGGCGTTCTTGGTGAGCATGGTGATCACCGCGAAGCTGCCCACCACCGAGGCCGTAATCGGCAGCACCAGGTGCCAGAGGTAGTCGGTGATCTTGGCGGCCAGGCTCAGCTGGGCGAAGTTGTCCGAGCTCAGGCCGCGCAGCGGGAACAACTGCCAGAACGAGCCGCCGCCGAACAGCACCAGCAGCAGCACGCCGAGCACGAAGCCCGGGATCGCGTAGCCGACCAGCACCGCCAGGCTCGAGGCCACGTCGAAGGGCGTGCCGTTGTAGACCGCCTTGGCGATGCCCAGCGGCACCGAGATCAGGTAGGTCAGCAGGAAGGTCCAGATGCCGATGCTGATCGACACCGGCAGCTTCGAGACCACCAGCGACCAGACGCTCTGGTGATGGAAGTAGCTCTGGCCCAGGTCGAAATGCGCGAAGCGCTCCAGCATCAGGCCGTAGCGCTCGATGGGCGGCTTGTCGAAGCCGTACAGCGCCTTGAGCTGGGCGAGCTGCTGCGGGTCCACGCCCGAGTAGGCGCGCATGCCGAACGGCACATGGCCCTGCTCGGCACCCTTGCGCAGTTCCTGCATCGCCTGTTCGACCGGGCCGCCCGGCACGAACTGGATCACCGCGAAGGTGATGGTCAGCACGCCGAGCAGGGTCGGGATCATCAGCAGCAGACGTTTGAGGATGTAGCTCCACATAGGCGGGATCGACCAGGCGGTGCGCGCGGCGCGGTTAGGGGAACGACGGGGACGGCGGAAACGACGGGCGCGACGGCCGCGCGGGCCGTGCGCGAAGGGTGGCGCGATGGCGAGGCGAGCCGGCCGGATGCATGCCCACGGCTCAGTGCCCCGCCGCCGAGGCGGCATTCGCGGCGTTCGCGGCGGGTTTCTCCCACCACATCGACACCACCCAGTCCTCCGCCGAATAGTACAGCGGCAGCGTCGCGGGATAGGCCAGCCGCCGCTGGTAGGCGACCCGGTGCATGGTGCTGTACCACTGCGGCACGGCATAGTAGCCGTGCATCAGCACGCGGTCGAGCGCATGGGTGGCGTCGAGCAGTTGCTCGCGCGTCTGCGCCTGCACCAGGGTCTTCAGGATCGTGTCGACGGCCGGCGATTTCAGGCCGATCAGGTTGTCCGAGCCGGTCTGGTCGGCGTAGCGGCTGGCGTAGCGCAGCACCTGCTCGCTGCCCGGCACCTGCACGCCCGGGTAGCGGATTGTGGTCATGTCGTAGTCGAAGGCGTCGAGGCGCTTCTGCAGCAGGGCGAAGTCGGCGGTGCGAAAGCGCGCCTCGATGCCGAGCTTGGCGAGATTGCGCTGGTAGACGGCCGCCACCGGCTCCATCGAGCCGCCCGAATCGTCGAGGATCTCGAAGCGGAACGGCTCGCCGCGCGCGTTGCGCAGCGCGCCGTCGCGATAGGTCCAGCCGGCCTGGGCCAGCAGCGCGCGCGCCTGGAGCAGGTTGGCGCGCAGCGAACCCGGCGGATTGGTCGAGGGCTGCTCGGGCATCGGCCCGAACACGGCCGGATCCAGTTGCTTGCGCAACGGTTCCAGGATCGCCAGCTCGCCCTCGCCCGGCGTGCCGGTGGCCTGCAGCTCGGTATCGGCGAAATAGCTGTTCAGGCGCGTGTAGCCGCCGTAGAACAACTGGCGGTTCAGCCATTCGAAGTCGAAGGCCAGGTCCAGCGCCTCGCGCACGCGCACGTCCTGGAACAGCGGCCGGCGCAGGTTCATCATGAAACCCTGCATGCCCGCGCCGTTGTGCTGGCGGAACTCGTGCTTGACCAGCTCGCCGCTGTCGAAGCGCTTGCCGACGTCGCGCCGCACCCAGTTGCGCGCGATGTACTCGACCAGCACGTCGTATTCGCCGGCCTTGAAGGCCTCCAGGCGCGCCACCCCGTCGCCGTAGAGCTTGTAGACGACATGCGCGAAATTGTTGGTGCCCACCCGCACCGGCAGGTCGGCGCCCCAGTAATGCGGATCGCGCCGGTAGGTGATGTTGCGGCCGGTGTCGTAGCGCTCGATCAGGTAGGGGCCGCTGCCGATCGGCGGCTCGAAGGCCAGTTGGTCGAAGGCCACGTGGCTGCCGTCGGGCCGGGCGCCCCACTTGCGCGAGAACACGGGAATCGCGCCGGCGGTGAGGGGCAGTTCGCGGTCCGCGCGCGCGAACTCGAAGCGGATGGTGGCCGCGTCGACCACCACCGCGCGCTTGATCTCGGCGAAATAGGCCGCGTACTGCGGCGCGGCCTGCGGGCTCTTGAGCGTGTCGAACGAATACTTCACGTCGTCCGCCATGACCGGGTCGCCGTTCGAGAAGCGCGCGCGGGCATTGAGATGGAAGGTGGCCGAGAGCCGGTCCGGGGCGATCGCCACGTCGTCGGCCAGCAGGCCATAGACGCTGGCCGGCTCGTCGGCGCTGCCCGTCATCAGGCTCTCGAACAGCAGGCCGATGCCGGGCGCGGGATTGCCGCGCAGCGTGAAAGGATTGAACTTGTCGAAGGTGGTGAGCCGGTTCGGGTTGGCCAGCACCAGGGTGCCGCCCTTGGGCGCGTCCGGGTTCACGTAGTCGAAATGCTTGAAGCCGGGCGGGTACTTCGGCTCGCCGTATTGCGCGATCGCATAGACGGCATGGGCGGAAGGCGCGGCCGCCACGGCGAACACGGCCAGCAAGGCGGCGATGGCGGCACGCGGGGCGCGGCAAAGCGCGGCGGCCCGGAACGACGGAATCGGCATGAAGGCGGAATCGCTCGTGGTTCGTTGGCGGTGTCGCGCATTCTACCGAGTCCGCTCCGCTCGGTGGGGCATTCGCCGTGCCGGGCCGGCGCGCCCTGCCCCTTGCATCGTCGAGCGCGCAAAAGAAAACCGCCCTCGCGAGGGCGGTTTGTCATCAGCGGGCGGCTCGGCGGCTCGGCGAACCTCTATATAGGAGGCGCCTTGCACCGGGCCGCGGCCCGGCGATGGTTCAATGATGCCAGCCCGGGCCACCGTGGCCGCCGTGCCAGCCGGGGCCGCCGCCATGCCAGCCCGGGCCGCCGCGCCAGCCGCCGCCGTGATGGCGATTCCACTCGTCGCGGCCCCAGTAGCGGCGGCCGTCCCAGTAGCGGTCGCCGTGCCAGCCGATCACGATCGCGGGTGCCGGCGCATAGACGGGTGCCGGTTGATAGTAGGCGGGCGGCGGCGGCGCATAGACGGGTGCCGGTGCGACATAGGCCGGAGCGCCGAGGTTGATGCCGACACTGACGCCCGCCATTGCCGCGCCCGACACGAACAGCGCGGCCAGACCGGTCACGAGCGAAGCAACACGCAAGCTTTTCATGGAGTCCCCTTCCGGTGGTTTCATTGAGTGATTCGACTATAACGACTCGGGCCCCGCCCGCATATTTCCACTTTGTAAGAACTGATGCGCGGCATCGCGTGACATGCGCATCCCTAACGTCTTGTTACATTTCGCCGGACTCGGCCCCGGCCGGGGCGGCGAATGCGCGAGGATGCGGGTCGATGGAGGATCGCGGGAGGTGTCGAGCGCCATAGACGGCGCGCGTATTGTAGCGGCGAGCGTGCGAACGCGTGCCGGGAGCGCCGGCGCGAAGCCGGCGCGATGGGCATTCAGTGCGGCCCGGCGCGCAACTCAGCGCAACTCAGCGCGACCAGGCGCCGTCGAGCAGCGCGTCGATCTCCTCGCGCGTCGGCGCGGTGGCCGGCCCGAAGCGCGTGACCGCCAGCGCGGCCGCCGCATTCGCGCGCCGCGCCGCGACCAGC
>NZ_VWWC01000042.1:0-45968 GCF_011753175.1 Burkholderia sp. Cy-637
CGCCGCCCCTGGTGGCGCTGTCGCGCTGGGCCGGGCGCCTGCCCGCCTCGGCCGCGATGCTCGACACCGTCGACGCCAGCACCGCCTGCGATATCGACTTCCGCCCCGGCACCGTGTCGGCCGACGCGCAGCGGCTGTTCGGCGCGACGCGCCTGGCGCGCCGCCATGCCGGCGCCGAGGCGGCCAGCCTGACCGACTACGGCGACCCCAGCGGCGACCCACGCGTGCGCGAGCAGCTCGCCACCTACCTGCGCCGTTCGCGCGGCGCGCGCTGCGAGGCCGACGAGCTGGTGCTGACCACCGGCACGCATCAATCGCTCGACCTGCTGTTCCGGCTGCTGCTCGACGAGGGCCGCACGCATGCCACCGAGGATCCCGGCTTCCCCGCCTCGGCGCGGCTCGCGCGGCTGGCCGGCGCGCGCCTGCACGCGATCGAGGTCGATCGCGAGGGCCTGCGCGTGGACACGCTGCCGGCCGGCCTGAGCACGCTCTACTGCACGCCGAACCATCAGTTCCCGCTCGGCGTGCCGCTCTCGGCGCCACGTCGCGCGGCCCTGCTGGCGCGCGCCGCCGCCGACGGCTTCGTGATCCTCGAGGACGACTACGACTGCGAGTTCCATCACGGCGCCGCGCCCGCGCCCTGCCTGCAGTCGGAGGACCGCGACGGCCGGGTGGTCTATCTCGGCTCGGTCGCCAAGCTGCTGGCGCCGGCGCTGCGCATCGGCTACGTGGTCGCGCCGCCCTGGCTGCGCGAGAGCCTGGTCAAGGCCAAGACGGTCGTGGACCGGCAGACCTCGGCGCACGCGCAGAACGCGCTGTTGCCGCTGCTGGCGAGCGGCGATTTCGCCACCCACCTGCGCCGCATGCGGCGCGAATACGGCCAGCGCCGCGCCCGCCTGCTGGCGGCGATGCGCGGCCCGCTGGCGCGCTGGCTGGCGCCCTGGGCCACCACCTGCGGCCTGCACCTGGCCGCCTCGGTGCGCGCCGGCTACGAGGCCGCCGCGCTGCAACGGCTGGCCGCCTCGGCCGGCGTCGCGGTGCATCGCGCCAGCCGCTTCTCGATCCGCGGCAGCGCGGCCGACGTGCTGGTCTTCGGCTTCGGCCATCTCGAGCTGGCGCGCATCGACGCGGGCGTCGAACGGCTCGCGCGCGCCTGGCACGCGGGCCTGGCGCCGGCGCTCGCCGAGCATTTTTGAGCGGGGCCGGACCACAACAGGGCAAAATACGGGTTTTTCGAGCCCGTGCCGGGCTCCTTCCTTTCCTGCCGCGCCCCTGAGCCGCCGCGCCCCGAGCGCGCGCCGCCGTGCCGGCAGGGCAGCTCGCGCCTCGCCGCGAGCCCACCGGAGTTGTGTGTCATGCCTGAATCGAATCTGTCCTTGCTGGGCCGCCTGTCGGTGGCCATCGGCTCGTTCTTCGCCATCCTCGGCAACGGCAAGCTGGCCGCCGAGGTGCGCGACCTGCGCAATGGCGTCACGCCCGCCGCAGCGCCCGTGGCTCCTGCCGCGCCGCAACCGGCCCCGGCCAAGCCGCAAGCCCCGGCCCCCGTCGCGGCGCAGCCGGCACCGGCGCCCGTGATCGCCGCCGCGAGCCCCGACGCGGCACTGCAATTGCTCGGCCTGCTGCAGAAGAACGCGCGCTTCGTCGATTTCGTCGAGGAAGACATCGCCGCCTATGCCGACGCCGAGATCGGCGCGGCCGCGCGGCTGGTCCACGAAGGCTGCCGCGCCACGCTGCGCGAGCACTTCACGATCCGCCCGGTGCGCGGCGAGGCCGAGGGCGCGCGCGTGACGCTGCCCGCCGGCTTCGACGCCACCGCCAACCGCGTGACCGGCAACGTGGTGGGCGCCGCGCCCTTCACCGGCACGCTGAGCCATCGCGGCTGGCGCGCCGACGAGGTGAAGCTGCCGAAGCTGGTGGCCACGCACGACCTCACGGTGATCGCGCCGGCGGAGGTGGAGCTGTGAGCGAGGCACGTTATTCGATCGGCATCGACCTCGGCACCACCCACTGCGCGCTGTCCTACGTGGACCTGGCCGCCAGCGACGGCGACGCGGCCGCGCAGCAGGTGCTGCCGATCGCGCAGCTCAGCTCGCCGGGCGCGGTGGCCTCGCCCGAGCTGCTGCCCTCCTTCCTCTACCTGCCGCACGAAGGCGAACTGGCCGCGGGCGACCTGAGCCTGCCCTGGACCGCGAGCCGCGACTACGCGGTCGGCGAGATGGCGCGTAGCCGCGGCGCCGGCACGCCGATCCGGCTGGTGTCGAGCGCGAAGAGCTGGCTGTGCCACCCCGGCGTGGACCGCCGCGCGGCGATCCTGCCCAACGACGCGCCGCCCGAGGTGGCGCGCGTCTCGCCGCTGGAAGCCTCGGTGCGCTACCTGAACCACCTGCGCGAGGCCTGGGACCACGCGCATCCCGATGCGCCCTTCGCCGCGCAGGACGTGACGGTGACGATCCCCGCCTCGTTCGACCCGGCCGCGCGCGAGCTGACGGCCGAGGCCGCGCAGGCCGCCGGCTACACCCGCATGACCCTGCTGGAAGAGCCGCAGGCCGCGCTCTACAGCTGGATCCAGAAGAGCGGCGGCGGCTGGCGCAAGGACGTCAAGGTCGGCGACATCATCCTGGTGGTGGACGTCGGCGGCGGCACCACCGATCTCTCGCTGATCGCGGTGGTGGAGCGCGAAGGCAATCTCGAGCTGCATCGCGTGGCGGTGGGCGAGCACATCCTGCTCGGCGGCGACAACATGGACCTGGCCTTGGCCCACGTGGTGGCCCGCAAGCTGGCCGCGCAGGGCACCCAGGCCGATCCGTGGCAGTTGCGCGCGCTGACCTATGCCTGCCGCGGCGCCAAGGAGACCCTGCTGTCCGATCGCAGCGTCGAGACCGTGCCGCTGGTGGTGCCCAGCCGCGGCTCCAAGCTGATCGGCGGCTCGATTCGCACCGAACTGACGCGCGCCGAACTCACTCAGATCCTGCTCGAAGGCTTCTTCCCGCAGGTCGAGGCGAGCGAGCGCCCGGCCGTGCGCACGCGCGCCGGCCTCACGCAGCTGGGCCTGCCCTATGCGCAGGACGCCGGCATCACGCGCCACCTGGCCGCCTTCCTCGGCAAGCAGGTGGGCGCGCTGGCCGAACTCGACGGGCTGCCGGCCGCCGCGCACCACCCCGGCGCGAGCTTCCTGCACCCGACCGCCGTGCTGTTCAACGGCGGCGTGTTCAAGTCCGAGCTGCTGACCGAGCGCATCCTCGCGATCCTGAACGGCTGGCTGGCTGCCGACGGCGCCGCGCCCGCGCGCCTGCTCGGCGGCGCCGATCTCGACCTCGCGGTGGCGCGCGGCGCGGCCTACTACGGCTACGTCAAGCGCGGCCGCGGCGTGCGGATTCGCGGCGGCACGGCGCGCGCCTACTACGTGGCGATCGAATCGGCGATGCCGGCGATCCCCGGCATGGAGCCGCCGATCTCCGCGCTCTGCGTGGCGCCCTTCGGCATGGAGGAAGGCAGCGACGCGGCCCTGCCCGAGCAGGAATTCGGGCTGGTGGTGGGCGAGCCGGTGCAGTTCCGCTTCTTCGGCTCCTCGGTGCGGCGCCAGGACCAGGTGGGCGACATGCTCGACTACTGGTCGCCGGAGGAACTGCAGGAGCTGGAGGCGATCCAGGCCACCCTGCCCGCCGACGGCCGCACGCCGGGCGAGGTGGTGGCCGTGCGCCTGCATGCGCGCGTGACCGAGGCCGGCACGCTCGAACTCGAGGCCGTGCCGCGCGGCAGCGAGGCGCGCTGGAAGGTGGAATTCGACGTGCGCGGCGGCGTGGACGCCTGATGGCGCGATACCACGTCGGGATCGACCTCGGCACCAGCAACACGGTGGTGGCCTATGTCGAGGCGGGTGGCGCGAACGAGGCGGCGATCCGCGTGTTCGAGATCGAGCAGTTGGTGGGGCCCGGCGAGATCGGCGCGGCGCCGCTGCTGCCGTCCTCGCGCTATCACCCGGCGCCGGGCGAACTCGCCGCCGAGGCGCTGGCGCTGCCCTGGCCGGCTGGGGAATCGGCAAATCGCGCAACGGATCGCGCCGCCGGGCAGGCCGCCGGCGGCAGCGCGCCGCCTGCCGCGCCGTCCCCTGTAATCGGCCGCCTGGCCCGCCAGCTCGGCGCGCAGGTGCCGGGGCGCCTGGTCAGCAGTGCCAAGAGCTGGCTGTCGAACGCCTCGGTCGACCGGCTCGCGCCGATCCTCCCCTGGGGCGCGCCCGACGAGGTGGAGAAGGTCTCGCCGGTGGCCGCCAGCGCCTCCTATCTCGCGCATGTGCGCGCCGCCTGGAACCATCGTTTCCCCGAAGCGCCGCTGGAACGCCAGGACCTGGTGCTGACCGTGCCCGCCTCGTTCGACGACGGCGCGCGCGCGCTCACGCTGGAGGCCGCGCGCGCCGCCGGGCTGCCCGCGCCGCGCCTGCTGGAGGAGCCGCAGGCGGCCTTCTACGACTGGCTCTACCAACACCGCGACGGGCTCGACGCCGAGCTGGCCGGCTCGCGGCTGGCGCTGGTCTGCGACGTCGGCGGCGGCACCACCGATCTCACCCTGATCCGCGTCGAGACCGACGAGGGAGGTGCCCCGCGCCTGACCCGGATCGGCGTCGGCAATCACCTGATGCTCGGCGGCGACAACATGGATCTCGCGCTCGCGCACCTGGCCGAGAGCCGGCTCGCGGGCAAGGAAGGCGGCGGCGCGCGCCTGTCGGCGGCAAGCCTGTCGCAACTGGTCGAGCGCTGCCGCGTCGCCAAGGAGCAACTGCTCGGCGAGGCCGCGCCCGATTCGGTGCCGATCACCCTGCTCGGCGCCGGCTCGAAGCTGATCGGCGGGGCGCGCAGCATCCAGCTCGGCCGCGAGGAGGTCGAGCGGATCGTGGTGGACGGCTTCTTCCCGGCCGGCCGCGCCGACGAGCTGCCGCGCCGCTCGCGCGCGGCGATCGTCGAGTTCGGCCTGCCCTACGCGGCCGATCCGGCCGTCACGCGCCACGTGGCGGCCTTCCTGGCACGCTTCGCCGCGTCCTCGAACGAAACCGCTGCGCCCGCAAGCAATGCGCCGGCCGCGCCGCTCGCGATGCCCGACACGCTGCTGCTCAACGGCGGCGTGTTCCGTGCCCAGGCGCTGGCCAAGCGGCTCGCCGACACGCTCGGCGCCTGGCGCGGCGCGCCGCTCAAGCTGCTCAACAACGACCAGCCCGATATCGCCGTGGCGCGCGGCGCGGTGGCCTATGGACTGGCGCGCGCGGGCCGCGCGCCGAGGATCGGCGGTGGCGCGCCGCGCAGCTACTTCCTGGTGCTCGACGAGAACGGCGACACGCGCGGCGCCGGCAAGGGCGGCCAGACGGCCCAAGCCGACGAGGCAGACAACTCGGCCGCCGCTGCCGCCCCCGCGCCGCGCGGCGTCTGCGTGCTGCCGCGCGGCACGCCCGAGGCGCAGGACGTGCGGCTGGACGATCGCACCTTCGCGCTGCGGCTCGGCCATCCCGTGCAGTTCCACCTGGTCTCGACGGTGGCCGAGACAGCCTGGCGGCCCGGCGAGATCGCCGAGCTGTCGGGCGCCGATTTCGTCTGGCTGCCGCCGGTGGCGACCGTGGTGCGCCGGCAAGGCGGCGAACGCCAGCGCGAGCGCAAGGTGCGCCTGACGACGGCGCTGACCGAGCTCGGCACGCTGGAGATGCACTGCGTGGCCACCGACGACGAGGCGCAGCGCTGGCAACTCGAATTCAAGCTCAGGCAGGACGCGCGCGAGGACGGCGGCGAGGCGCTAGACGAAACGCGTCATCCGCGCCTGGACGAGGCGATCGAGTCGATCGATGCGGTGTTCGGCGCGCCGTCAGCGCGCGTCGACCCGAAGGCCGTGAAGCGCCTGCGCGCGCAACTGGAGCAGACGCTCGGGCCTCGCCAGGACTGGGACCTGGCCCTGCTGCGCGAGCTGTTCGGCGCGCTGTGGGAACGCGCCGGCAAGCGCCGCCGCTCGGCCGACCACGAACGGCTCTGGCTCAACCTGGCCGGCTGGTGCATCCGCCCCGGCTTCGGTCATCCGCTCGACGGCTGGCGCGTCGAGCAGCTCTGGACGCTGTTCGACGACGGCATCCAGCACCTCAACGACGCGCAGGTCTGGTCGGAATGGTGGACGCTGTGGCGCCGCGCGGCGGGCGGCCTGCCGGCCGAGGCGCAGCAGCAGGTGCTGGAGGCGCTGAGCTGGTTGGAGCAGGCCGCCTCGCAGAAGCACCACGGCCTGCCCTTCGATCCCTCGAAGCTCGGCCAGGCCGATATGACGCGCCTGTATGCCTCGCTCGAGCAGATCCCCGCCGAGCGCAAGATCGTCATCGCCGAGGCGCTGCTGGCGAAGCTGGAGCGCGCGCCGGGCAACCGCCAGGACTGGTGGGCGATCGGCCGGCTCGGCGCGCGGCTGCCGTTCCACGGCAGCGCGCACGAGGTAGTGCCGGCCGAGGTCGCCACGCGCTGGCTGGAGGCGATCCTCGCGCTCGACTGGAAGAAGGTGGAGCCGGCCATGTTCGCGGCCGCGCAGATCGCGCGCATGACGGGCGACCGCTCGCGCGACCTGCCCGATGCCGTGCGCGAGACGGTGCTGCGCCGGCTGGAGGCCGCGCATGCCTCGCCGAGCTGGGTGGCGATGGTGCGGGACGTGGTGACGCTGGATAGCGCCGATACCGGGCGCGTGTTCGGCGAGGCGCTGCCGGCGGGCTTGAAGCTGATCGGGTAGACGAACGATCGGATGAAGGGGCGCTCGCCTGCCCGCCTTCGCTCAGCCGATCCGCGAGGCATGCCCCGCGATCACGCGCCAGCGCTGCCCGGAAGCGCGCCAGAGCCGCGTATAGGCGAACTGCCCGTCGATCGGCGTGGAGCCGAAATGCCCCGACAGCTCGGCCTTGGTGACCGTCACCACCATCTCGCCGACGCGCCGCGAGCGCGTCTCGATGATGTCGAGCCGATGCAGGCGCAGCAGCCGCGCGCGATGCGCGTCCAGGTCGTCGTCCTTCGACAGCACCTGCCCGTCCGGCGCCGTGAACACCAGGTCGTCGTCGATCAGTTCGGACAAGGTCATGACATCGTTGGCCAGCATCGCGTCGCGCAATGCCGCTTCGTAGCGGGCGATGGTCTCGATTCCGTTCATGCGAGGCTCCTCGGCGGGCGGAGGCTGCGGGTGGTCGCAGCGTACACGAATCCGGGGAGCGCCGTGGAGGCTCCGGACATCGGCGGATACCCTGAGTGATCGGATGAGTGAGGTAAGTGGGTGCTGGCTTTGGCGGGGCTTGTTGCGTGGTGCGAAACAAAACCGCTCGATCATCAGGATTCGACCCATTTGAGATTCAAACCGCCGCTCGCCATCCATGCATCACCCCTCCCGCACCTGCCCCCTGAACACCCGCCGCACGCTCACGAACAGCAGCGGCACGAAGAAGATCCCCAGCACCGTGGCCGCGATCATCCCGCCCAGCACGCCCACCCCGATCGCGTTCTGCGCGCCCGAGCCCGCGCCTCTCGCGAGCGCCAGCGGCAGCACGCCGAGGATGAAGGCGAACGAGGTCATCAGGATCGGCCGCAGGCGCTGCCGCGCGGCGTCGAGCGTGGCTTCCAGCAGGCTCGCGCCGCGCGCCTCGCGTTCCAGCGCGAACTCGACGATCAGGATCGCGTTCTTGGCCGCCAGGCCGATGGTGGTCAACAGGCCGACCTTGAAATAGACGTCGTTGGTCTGCCCGAACAGGAAGGCCCCCGCCAGCGCGCCGGCGATGCCCACCGGCACCGACAGCATCACCGCGAACGGGATCGACCAGCTCTCGTACAAGGCGGCCAGGCACAGGAACACCACCAGCACCGAGATCGCATACAGCGCCGCGGCCTGGTTGCCCGACAGCCGTTCCTCGAAAGACAAGCCGGTCCACTCATGACGGAAGCCCGCCGGCAGCGAGGCCACCAGCCGGTCGATCTCGCGCATCGCGTCGCCAGAGCTCACGCCCGGCGCGGCCTCGCCCTGGATCTCCAGCGCCGACATGCCGTTGTAGCGCTCCAGGCGCGTCGCGCCGAAGCTCCAGCGGCCCGCCGCGAACGAGGAGAACGGCACCATCTCGCCGCCCGAACCACGCACGTACCAGTGATCGAGATCGCTCGGGTGCATGCGAAAGCCCGCGTCGGACTGCACGTAGACGCGCTTGACGCGGCCGCGGTCGATGAAGTCGTTGACGTAGTCGCTGCCCCAGGCCACCGACAGCGTGGTGTTCACGTCGGCCAGGTTCAGCCCCAGCGTGCTGGCCTTCGACTGGTCGACCTCGACGGCGAACTGCGGCGTGTCCTCCTGCCCGTTCGGGCGCGTGTTGGCCAGCAGCGCGCTCTTGCCGGCGGCCGCCAGCAGCCGGTCGCGGATCGCGTTGAGTCGCTCGTGGCCGGCACCGTTCACGTCCTGCAGGAAGAAGTCGAAGCCGTTCGAGGTGCCCATGCCGTCGATCGCGGGCGGCAGCAGCGCATAGACCTGCGCGTCGCGAATCGCCGAGAACGCGGCCTGCGCGCGCTGCGCCACGGCTTGCGCGGACCAATCCGCCTTACGCCGATCCTTGAAGTCCTTCATGCGGATGAAGGCGATGCCGACGTTCTGCCCCGAGCCGCCGAAGCCGTAGCCGGCCACCGTCATCACGCCCTCGACGGCATGCTTCTCGTCCTTCAGGTAGTAATCGGTGACGCGCGAGAGCACCTGCTCGGTGCGATCGCGCATCGCGCCGGCCGGCAACTGCACGGCGGTGATCAGGGTGCCCTGGTCCTCGACCGGCAGGAACGAGCCGGGCAGGCGCACGAACATCCAGCCGGTCACGGCCACCAGCAGCACGAACAGCAGCAGGAAGCGCCGGCCGCGCGCGAGCACGCCCTGCACGCCGCGCCGGTAGGCCAGCGCGCCGCGGTCGAAATTGCGGTTGAACCAGCCGGCCAGGCCGCGCTTGGCGGCATGGTCCTCGCCGCGCCTGAGTAGGGTCGCGCAGAGCGCCGGCGTGAGCACCATCGCCACCAGCACCGACAGCAGCATCGCGGTGACGATGGTCACCGAGAACTGCCGGTAGATGATGCCGGTCGAGCCCGAGAAGAAGGCCATCGGCACGAATACCGCCGACAGCACGGTGGCGATCCCCACCAGCGCGCCGGTGATCTCGCGCATCGACTTGCGGGTGGCCTCGCGCGGCGAGAGCCCTTCCTCGTGCATCACGCGCTCGACGTTCTCCACCACCACGATCGCGTCGTCCACCAGCAGGCCGATCGCCAGCACCATCGCGAACATGGTGAGCGTGTTGATCGAGTAGCCGGCCAGCGCCAGCACGCCGAGCGTGCCGAGCAGCACCACCGGGATCGCCAGCGCCGGGATCAGCGTGGCGCGCACGCTCTGCAGGAACACGAACATCACGATGAACACCAGCACCACGGCCTCGATCAGGGTCTTGACGACCTCCTCGATCGACAGCGTGACGAAGGGCGTGGTGTCGTAGGGATAGAACACCTGCACGCCCTTGGGCATGGTGCCCGCGAGCGAGGCGATGGCGGCCTTCACGGCGCGCGCGGTGTCGATCGCGTTGGCGCCGGGCGCGAGATTGACGCCCAGCCCCGAGGCCGGCATGCCGTTGTAGCGCGATTCGTAGGTGTAGGTTTCCGCGCCCAGCTCGATGCGCGCCACGTCGCGCAGCCGCACGATCGCGCCATCCGCGCCGCTCTTGACGATCACGTTGCCGAACTGCGCCGGCGTCTGCAGGCGGCTCTGCGCGGTGACGGTGGCATTGAGCTGCTGGCCCGGCACGGCCGGCTGCGCGCCGAGCTGGCCGGCCGCCACCTGCGCGTTCTGCGCGCGCAGCGCGTCCTCGATGTCGCCCGGCATCAGCGCGTAGCGGTGCAGCTTCGCGGGATCGAGCCAGATCCGCATCGCGTAGGCGGCGCCGAACAACTGCGTGTTGCCCACGCCCGGCACACGCTTGATGGTGTCGTTCATCGCGCTGACCACGAAGTCGTCGAGGTCGGCCGAATCGAGCTTGCCGTCGGTCGAAGCGAAGCCCACCACCATCAGGAAGCTCGCCGAGGACTTGGTGACGGTCAGGCCCGAGGTCTGCACGATGGTCGGCAACTGCGAGGTGACCAGTTGCAGCTTGTTCTGCACCTGCATCTGCGCGACGTCCGGGTCGGCGCGGTTGGTGAAGGTCAGGCGGATCTCCACCTCCCCCGTCGATTCCGACGAGGCCGACATGTATTGCAGGTTGTCCACCCCGGTCATGCCCTGCTCGATCACGCGCGTGACCGAGTTCTCGACCGTGCGCGCATCGGCGCCGGGATAGGTGGCGAAGATCGAGATGGTGGTGGGCGCAATCTCGGGGTACTGCGCCACCGGCAGCGTGCGCAGCGCGAGCAGCCCGCCCAGCATCACCGTGATCGCCAGCACCCAGGCGAAGATCGGGCGGCGAATGAAGAATTCCGACATCGATGCGGCCTCAGCTGACGGCGACGGCCGAGGCGCCGCGTGCCATCGCGTAAGGGAACGGCGACGGCAGCAGGGTCAGCATTGGGCGCGTGGGCACCGGGTGATAGAGCTTTTCGTCGGCGGCCGAGGCCGTGGCGGCCGGCGCCGCCGACGGCGACTGCGCGACGGGCGGGGCTGTCGTGCCGGCCTGCGGCACGGGCTTCTCGCCCGGGTTCGCGCTGGGGCTCGCGCTCGGACTCGGCAAGGGCCCGGCCGGCGCGGCGGCGGCCGGCACCGTGGCCACCGCCGGCTTGATGCCCGCTGTCTCGGCCTGCGCCACCGCCGTGACGCGCCCCGTGGCCGGGTCGATCGCCACCAGGCTGGCCTTCACCGCGTCGCCGTCGCGCACCGCCAGGCTGCCCTCGACGATCACCTGGTCGCCGTCATGCACGCCGCGCTCGACGATCAGGTCGTTGCCGTGCTCGCGCGCGCCTTCCAGCACCTGCTCGACCACCTTGCCGTCGCGCACGAACAGCGCGGTGGCCTCGCCGCGCGGATTGCGGCCGATCGCGCGCTGCGGCACCAGGAAGGCGTCGCGCACCGCGCCGGTCTCCAGCACCGCGCGCGCGTACATGCCGGGCAGCAGCAGCCGCTGCGGGTTCGGGAACACCGCGCGCAGCGTGACCGTGCCGGTGGCCGCGTTGACGCTCGATTCCGAGAACTGCAGCGTGCCTTCCAGCGGGTAGCTCGCGCCGTTCTCCAGCCGCAGGCGCACCCGCACCTTGCCGCCCGAGGGGCTCACGCGGCCCGCGTCGATCGCCTGGCGCAGGTTCAGCAGGTTCGCGCTGGATTCGGTCAGGTCCACGTTGATCGGGTCGATCAGGCGGATGGTGGTCAGCGCGGTGCCCTGGCTCTCGGTGACGAGCGCGCCCGGCGTCAGCGAGGACTTGTCGATGCGGCCCGAGATCGGCGCGCGGATCGTCGTGTAGGCGAGGTTGATGCGCGCCGTCTCGAGCGCGGCGCGCTCCACCGCCACGCTCGCGCGCGCCTGCGCCAGCGTCTCCACCGAGGTTTCGTACTCCTGCTTGCTCATCGCCTGGGCGCGCGTCAGGATCGCGTTGCGATCGGCGCGGGCCAGGGCCGTCGGCACGGCTGCCTCGGCGCGCTGCAGCGCGGCCTTCGCGCTGTCGTAGGCGGCCTGGTAGGGCGCCGGATCGATCCGGTAGAGCGGCTGGCCGGCCTGCACGTCGCTGCCCTCGACGAACAGGCGCTCGCGCACCACGCCCGAGATCTGCGGGCGCACCTCGGATTCGAGCGAGGCCACCACGCGGCCCGCCAGCTCGGTGCTGAGCGGCACGCTCTGGCGGTGCAGCGCGATCACGCTGACCGGGGTGGCCGGCGCGGCGGCGGCGCCGTCGGCGGGATGCCGGTCGCGGCAGGCCGCGGCGCCCAGCAGCAGGGCCAGCGCGGGCGCGGCGAGAGAAAGGATACGCAGGCGATTCATGATGATCGGGACACGGTGGGTGAGGCGGGCTGGCCACGCTGGCCGCCGGCTGCGCCGCAGTCGGGCGCAAGGAGGCGATGCCGCCAGACTGCCGATCATCGGGCCCCACGATTCAGCGTTTGTGGAGAAGCGATGGAGGTTCGATGGACCCGCGCCTCGCGCCCGCGCGAGGCCGCGACGCGCCGCGCTATCATGTGCCGGCCATCCTTCCATGGCTTCCTGCCCCCGCACGACCACCATGAACGCGCTGATCCTGATCGCCGAAGACGAACCCGAAATCGCCGAGATCCTCGATGCCTACCTGACGCGCGAGGGCTTTCGCACCTATCGGGTGGCCGACGGCCAGACCGCGCTCGACGTCCATCCGGTACTCAAGCCCGACCTGGTGCTGCTCGACGTGAAGATGCCCGGCCTGGACGGCTGGGCGGTGCTGACCGAGCTGCGCCGGCGCGGCGCCACGCCGGTGATCATGCTGACCGCGATGGACCAGGACATCGACCGCCTGCAGGGCCTGCGCTTTGGCGCCGACGACTACATCGTCAAGCCCTTCAATCCGGTGGAGGTGGTGGCGCGCACCCAGGCCGTGCTGCGCCGCGCCGGCACGCAGGGACGCTCGCAGGTGATCCGCGCCGGGCGCATCGAGATCGACACCGAGAGCTACGTGGCGCGCGTGCTCGGCGCGGGCGCGGCGCAAGCCGGGGCCGCCGCGAACGCGGGCGACGTCACGCTGGCGCTGACGCTGACCGAGTTCCGCCTGCTCGCGCACATGGCGAAGTCGCCGCAACGCGTGTTCAGCCGCGGCGAGCTGGTCGATGCCTGCCTGCCCGGCGGCGACGCGCTGGAGCGCACCGTCGACAGCCACGTCAGCAACCTGCGCAAGAAGCTCGAACAGGCCGGCGCCTGCGGGCTGCTGGCGGTGGTGCGCGGCGTGGGCTACCGGCTCGAGAGCGGCGCATGAACCCGCGCCGGCGCCTCGGCCGCCAGATCGTCTGGTCGATGGGGCTGGTGTCGGTGATCACCACCCTGATCGCCTTCGTCGGCTCGTACCTGATCTACGGCCTGCTGTTCACCTACCTGCCGCAACTGCAGCAGCCCGAGGATTCCTGGGTGCCGCGCACGCCCGACTACCTGATCTTCGCCGGCACGCTGCTGGTGGCGCTGGTGGCCGCGATCGTGATCGCGCTGCGCCTGGCGAGGCGCATCCTGGCGCCGCTCAATTCGCTGGCCGAGAGCGCACGCGCCATCGCGGCCGGCGACCTGGCCGCGCGCGCCATCCCCGGCGATCGCACGCTCGGCGAGACCGCCCACCTGGTGGACGACTTCAACTCGATGGCCGGCAAGCTGCAGACCATGGCGGCCGACATGGCGCAATGGAACGCCGCGATCGCGCACGAGCTGCGCACCCCGCTGACGATCCTGCAGGGGCGCCTGCAGGGCCTCGCCGACGGCGTGTTCAAGCCCGACGACGCGCTGATCCGCGGCCTGCTCTCGCATGTCGAGGGGCTTTCGCGGCTGGTCGACGACCTGCGCATCGTGACCCTGCAGGACAGCGGACATTTCGAACTCCGAAGCGCGAGCGCCGATCTTGGCGAGGAAGCGCGCCGCGCGGTGGAATCGATCCGGCCCGCGCTGGAGGAAGCCGGCTTCGTGCTGGAGCTGCGGCTGGCCTCGGCGGTGGCGCGCTGCGACGGCGCGCGCGTGCGCCAGGCCCTGATCGCCCTGCTCGACAATGCCCGTCGCTACGCCACGCCGGGGCCGCTGCGGGTGGCCGTGGCGCGGGCCGGCGAGCTGGTGGTGCTGTCGGTGGAGGATGCGGGGCCGGGCCTTGCCGCCGAATTCGCCAAGCAGGCCTTCGCGCCCTTCACGCGCGCCGACGCCTCGCGCTCGCGGCAGTTGGGCGGCTCCGGGCTGGGGCTGTCGGTGGTGCGCGCCATCGCGATGGCGCACGGCGGCTGGGTACAGTACCGCACCTCCGCGCAAGGCGGGGCCGTGTTCGAGATCGAGCTGCCGATCAAGGGGCGCTGAGGCGGGATCGTCACCTTGTCCTGCGCGAATGCAGCCACGCGAGCGCGACGGCGATCCGCATCCCGCCCTACACTGTCAAGGTTCTCACTCGACGGAGACGCACACGATGCATTACGAACTCTATTACTGGCCCAGCATCCAGGGGCGGGGCGAATACGTCCGCCTGGCCCTCGAGGCCGCCGAGGCCGACTACACCGACGTGGCCCGCCAGCACGGCCGCCAGGGCGACGGCATGTCGGCCATGATGGAACTGCTCGACGCCGAGCTGCCCACGCCGCCGTTCGCGCCGCCCTTCCTGAAGGCGGGTGAGCAGATCATCGGCCAGACCCCGAATATCCTGCTGTTCCTCGGCCCCAAGCTGCACCTCGCGCCGAAGGACGAAGCCGGCCGCCTGTGGGCACATCAATTGCAACTGACGGTGGCCGACTTCGTCACCGAGATCCACGACACGCATCACCCGATCGCGTCCAACCTCTACTACGAGGACCAGAAGGCCGAGGCCTCGATGCGCTCGGAAGACTTCATTCGTCACCGCCTGCCGAAGTTTCTCGGTTATTTCGAGCGTGTGCGCGAGCAGAATCCGCATAAAGGCGGCTTCATGGTGGGCGGGCAGCTCAGTTATGTCGATCTGTCGATCTTTCAGTTGATCGAAGGATTGCGCTACGCGTTTCCGAAGGCGATGGCGCGGGCGGAGAAGAAGTATGGGGGGTTGGTGGAGATTCGTGATCGGGTCGCCGCGCATCCGCCGATTGCGAGTTATCTGGAATCGGACCGGCGGATTGCGTTCAATCAGGAAGGGATTTTCCGTCACTATCTCGAGCTGGATCGCTGAGGGGCTGTGATGAGGCCGTGGGGCGCCGGGGTGTGTCGCTGGCGCCGCGGTTTTGGGATTTTCTACCGGCTCAGCGTAATTGGCTTTGGTTGTAGCTCGATGGCGGCTGCCGGCCATAAACGGTCCTTCACAATCCGTTTGCGAATGTCAACTGTCGGAAGTCGAGCGGCCCTTCGTGGCATCTCCATCACCGCCGGATTGGGCGATCTGCCCTAATATGCTGAATTCGTCAACGCAGCGCTGTGCCAAAACTAGCGCCCAACTTCGCGACCGAGCATGAGCCGAAAGATTCCGAACAAACCCAATAGCCATCTCACTTACCAGGCCGCCGAGAAGTTCAAGGATGTCGCCCTGCTGAACCAGCAGTCGCTGTTCCTTCAGGATAAGACGCTTTGGGTACCCGAGCATTTTGAGCCCCTGCTGACCCATTACGTGCAGGATCCCATCGTAGGGGACGACGAGCGTGGATCAAGTTTCTGGCAGAAGCTGCCGCACCAGATCGGGCGCTGCGCGCCGAAAAGTGTGGCACTAGCCGCCGAAATCTACTGGGTGTTGACGCTCGCCTCGAGCCTGCTCAAGCCTAAGTCGAAGCTTGCCCGGATTGACGAAATCTGGGCCATGGCCGATCCCACCTTACCGCCGATCGACAAGTCGTCCTTCTACTTGCAAGAGCCAACGCTCGAAGGTGTAGGTAGTACTGGGACAGCCTACAATTTGCTTTTGTGGATGGAGTTGGCCTACGGCATCAAGCTATTCAAGGCCCTGGCCGAGAAGCCACGAGCTCAGCGTGACGAGCTGCTCAGCGATCCTTGGGCCTTTGCTACTTGGCTTGACGAGATGGACGAGACCGGAGGCCGTCAGTTCTACCACATCCTTACTCACGCGCTTTTTCCCGACCACTTCGAGCGGATATTTTCAGAAGGCGGCAAGGAGCAGATCGCCCGCGACTCCTCGCTCGGCGTCCCCAAGTCGGCCAGGGCCAGTCGGCCGGAGCGTGACAAGGCGCTCGTCACAGTACGCGAGCGACTCGAGAAAGAGCACCCCGAAACGACGATCGACTACTACATCTTCCCGCCGCTGCTAAAGCGCGACGAAACCACGGCCAAAAAGAAGCGGGCGCAATCTGGTGCTATCGGCTCGACGCCAGGCATGTCGGGCAGTGGTAACACTGGAGTTGGCCTGGACCCCGGTGGGCTCGAAGACGATAGCGACGAGCCACAAGACGGTGCAGATGTCTCCAGCAACCGAGCCTGGAAACCCCGCAATCGTATCTTTTTTGGGCCACCAGGCTCCGGCAAAACGCGGGCGATGGAACTCATCCGCGCTTACCGCTATATGAGGGGCGAGAGTGTCGAGTTCGTCTCATTTCATCCTTCCTACTCCTACGAAGACTTCGTCGAAGGTTACCGACCGGCGCCGGGACAGGGTGGTCGGCTGAGCGAGAAGCCGGTCGCAGGTCCCTTCCGGCGGTTCTGCGAAAGCGCGCACAAGCACCCAGACGTGCGCCACACGCTCTTTGTCGATGAAATCAATCGAGCGAACGTGGCTAAGGTTTTCGGCGAACTCATTACGTTGCTCGAACCAAGTAAGCGCTGCACTCCAACACCCGATCTCGATTTCTCCGAGATCCGTTCGGCCGTGCGGCTGCAATACAGTGGTGACATGCTAGCGGTACCGGCGAACCTCGATATCATCGCGAGTATGAATACGGCGGACCGCTCGGTGCAGTCGATGGACCGGGCGCTGCGCCGCCGCTTCGAGTTCATCGAGACGGCGGCGGACCCCAATGTATTGCCGGCCGAGAAGATTGACGGCGTGGACTTGCGCGCTTTGCTCAAGGCGATCAACGACCGCATCGAATTTCTGATCGACGGTGACCATGCGATTGGGCACGCGCTACTCATGGGAGTTCGCAACCTCTGGGACCTGCGCCGTGCGATTTCGCGCCGCGTGATCCCATTGCTGCAGGAGTACTTCTTTGAGGACCTCTCGAGGGCAAAGCTGGCACTTACAGGATCCTCGAAGCCATCAATCTTCTTTGACGAGCGCAAGCTTGACGCGACAGAGCTATTTGACCCGTCGACGGACGTTCATGCCCTTGACTCGCGCAAGTCCATCCGGGCCGCGGCCGACCAGTCATTGTGGACCGCGGCCGACTTCATCCGGCTCTACCTGCGGGGGGACGAGGCCCAAGCCGCGATCGACTCCTTACCTCCTGCGGTCGCCGTCGACGAGGAGGACGGCGTGGACGAGGAGTTCGAAGACCTCGATGAGCTGGAAGATCCCCCGGGTGAAGGAGCTAACGCCGCCTCTGGACCTTACTAGATGAGCGCCCCACCACTGGTCGCCTTTGAACGCGAGACCATCCGGATCGCTCCCGATGCCGAGGTGGCCGAGCTGCGCCGCTTAGCGCAGCTGTCCGCTGCCGGCCTCGCCTCCGAGGTGAATGCTGGCTTCGACGTCAGCGGCGGGCGGGACGGCTTCGGGCGCCTCGTCGTGACCCAAGCTGAGGCGACAGCCTTGGAGCTACTCAATGTGACGCGTGAGGGATTTTGCTCGCGGACCGCTGGTGGCCTTGCGCTCTCGAAGTACTGCGGGATTGTTCGGATTGGCTCGGTGAGTAGGGCAGGCTCGCTTGCCGATGGCCTCGCCATGGAGATCCTCCCCAAGGTATGGGGTGTCGACGTCGAACCTGGCGCGGAGAGCGCTGGAACGCGAGCTGCCAGCATCGGAGCCGCCAGGCGTGCCTTGCTGCGCATGCTCGCCTTCGCCAACGGACTTCCGATCTCAGAGCTCGACATGGCGCCCCAGTCAGTGGCCGACGTCACGCTTCTAGATCTCTTCGTGCGTTCGTTCCTGCGCGAGGCCCTACGGGTGGCCAAGGGCGGCCTGCTGACGCGCTACGTCGAGGCCATTGACGACCTCAACGCGCTACGAGGTCGGATCCTGCTTGCCGAGACCGAGCGCCTCATCGCTACGCGGCCGGGGCTCTACCGCTGTGCCCACGACGAATTGATCATCGACAACCCCTACAACCAGGTGCTGCTCGCGGCAATCGAAATCTGCCGTTCTCGGATCCTGAAGGCGTCGACCGCGCGCCTCTGGGGTGAAGCGCGCGCCTTCTTTTCGGGCGTGTCCTTCGTCCGAATGCGTGCCCATCAGGTCGCCGCCTTGAAACGCGGCCGCGAGACGGTTAGGTACGGCGAAGCGTTGCGATGGGCCGAGTTACTCTTGGGCCTGCTTTCGCCGTCGCTAGCCGCGGGAACATCGGACGCCCCCGCGCTGCTGTTCAACATGGAGGCGCTTTTCGAGCGCTGGGTCGAGCGCCACGAACGGGGAAACGCCCCCGAGGGCGTGTTGGTCCGCTTCAAGGGTGTCTCTCGAGATCTGGCCCGCGTCGAGCATGATCGAGTCGTTGCTGGAACGCTCGTCTCCTCCAGCGGGCGAACCAGAAGTGCATTTCGCCTTATGCCCGACGTACTGCTCTGGTGCGAAGGCGAAGACCTCGATACGGGCTCGCCCACAGCCATTGTCGATGCGAAATGGAAGGTACTCGATCCGCGTCGACGCGACTGGGGGGTCGACGAGAACGATGCTCACCAGATCTTGGCCTACCTCACTCGCTACGGCTGCCGCGTGGCCCGGCTGGCTTATCCAGTCCTAAAAGTAGCTGTGCCGGCGGAGGGCCCGCCAACCTTCAAAATCGATCTGCCGGGTGGCGACGTCGCAACGATTGGGGTGGAGCTAGTTCCCATCGACGCTTAAGCGCTTAGGCCACACCAGCGTAGGCTTTTCCATCCCTTCGGTATCGAAACTGGACTTTGGATCGATCCCACTCAGCCCCTTTCGTTTTCAAGCGCTTAGAGTTTGGCCGCTCGCCGGGTGAGGGAGGTGGAAAGGTCGTGCCGGCCACTAAATGTCGCCCCCACCCTATAGCTAGCTTTAGGATTGACAGTCGGAAATTGCTCAGTTAGCCGACCTTCACAGGACAACCGCATATGCCCGAGAGGCGTCGGCTAAGGCCGATCACTTCGAACCACCACCCGTTATGAGCGGCAACTAGCGAACGGCCGCGTCTAATCATTGCAAATTGATCGAGTCTGTATGAACCCAATGATGAACGACACCAAGTGGGAGGAACTGCGTGCAGCCATGCACGCGCTTTCCGATGCCCCCCAATGGCGAAACAAGATTGTCGGCACGGGCTATGTGTCACCTTGGGACGGCGAGTGGTTCCATCACTTCAGGAACGGAGGCTACGCCGACCTTGAATGGGTAGAAATCAAGGTGAACTCCCTGTCACAAGAGCAGGCAGTTCTCGCGGCATTGAAGGCGATTCATCTTCCCGGCCATCGCACCGACGTCGGTTTCAAGATCTACGGGCACTTGAAGCCCGGTCAGTTCATAGACTACGTCTGACGACTGCTCCCGAGCGTCCGCAAGGGTCAGCGGAATGGCTGCAATGGGTCGGAAGTTGCCCTTTACATCTACTGGCCGCAACCAATCGCGCCCAACGACATCCTCCTACTTCGACACCGCAGTAACCCACTCGCCCGAACTCCGGCGCCCTGCGCGCCACCCCTCCCCTTCATTCCCCCTACAAACCTTTCCCCATGAAATATTAGAAGCCCACCTTGCAAGTTTGCCTTCCTTTTTATACGATACCGCCCATGACGACCTCCGCCGAATCCGAACGCTCGCTCGAAGCCACCGTTGCCGACCTCACGCTGGCGATCGGGCAATTGGTGCGCCGCGTGCGCTCCGAAGTCGACCCGAGCGACTACAACCTGTCCCAGCTCAGCGTGCTCTCGCGCATCGAACGCCATGGCGCGCTGACCACCGCCGATCTCGCGCGCGCCGAGTCGATGAAGCCGCAATCGATGGGCACGCTGGTGGTCGGGCTCGAACAGGCGGGGCTGGTCGAACGCCAGCCGCATCCGAGCGACGGCCGCCAGTGGCTGATCGCGCTCACGCCGGCCGGCGCGGCCGTCTCGCAGCAGCGGCGCAGCGCCAAGCGCGCCTGGCTTCTGGAAGCGGTGCGCCAGCTAAGCGACGAGGAGCGCCGCGCACTGCGCGCGGCCACGCCCTTGCTGCGCAGGCTCGCCGAACGCTGACGCTGCCGTCCCCACGCACGGCGCGATAACCACGCCATGCATCCCCCCGAGGCGCGGCGCATGCACGCCGCGTCGTTCCACCGAGCCACCGGCTCGCCCCCGTCAACGGCCCCAGGCCGAAGGAGCTTCCCCATGACCGCCACAGTCCTCGATTCCAAGACCGCACTGATCGTCGTCGACCTGCAGAAGGGCATCGTCGCGCTGCCCGTCGCGCACTCGCCGGCCGGCGTGGTCGAGCAATCGGTCAAGCTGATCGATGCGTTCCGCGCGCACCACCTGCCGGTGGTGCTGGTCAACGTCACCGGCATGGCGCCGGGCCGCAACGAGCAGCCGCACAGCGGCGGCGCGCTGCCGGCCGACTGGGCCGAGCTGCTGCCCGAGCTGAAGCAGCAGCCCGACGACCTGCTGGTCACCAAGCGCAGCTGGTGCGCCTTCACCGGCACCGATCTCGACGCGCAACTGAAGCAGGCCGGCGTCACCCAGGTGGTGCTGTGCGGCATCGCCACCAGCATCGGCGTGGAATCGACCGCGCGCGTCGCGCATGCGCTCGGCTACAACGTCACGCTGGCCGTCGACGCGATGACCGACCTGAAGGCCGAGGCGCATGCCAACAGCCTCGAGCGGATCTTCCCGCGCCTCGGCGAGACCGCTACCGCGCAGGAAATCGTCGCCCTGCTCGACGCCCGTCGTGCCTGATCGCACTTCCGGCGGCGGCTCCGCCGACACGGCAAGGCCGTCGCGCGCCGCCGCCTCGCCCGCGCGGCGCGAACCGCCCGAACGCCTGGACCCCTCGGTCTGGCGGATCTGCGCGGTAGCGATGCTCGGCGGCCTGCTCGCGCAGCTCGACGCGACCATCGTCAACGTCTCGCTGTCGAGCCTGGCCGGCGTGATGCGCACCAGCCTGTCGACCATCCAGTGGGTCACCAGCGCCTACCTGCTGGCGCTCACGCTGGCCCTGCCGCTGAGCGGCTGGCTGGTCGACCGGCTCGGCGCCAAGCGCGTCTACCTCGGCTGCTTCGCGGCCTTCACGCTCACTTCCGCCTTGTGCGGCCTGGCCTGGTCGGCCAGCTCGCTGATCGCGTTCCGCGTGCTGCAGGGCGTGAGCGGCGGCCTGCTCGCGCCGATGGCGCAGATGACGATCGCGCGCGTGGCCGGCAAGCAGATGGCGCGCGTGGTCGGCTACACGGCGGTGCCGGTGCTGTTCGCGCCGATCGTCGGGCCGGTGCTGGCCGGCGCGCTGCTCGACTACGCCTCGTGGCGCTGGCTGTTCCTGATGAACCTGCCGATCGGCCTGCTCGGCCTGGCGCTGGCGGTGCGCTTCCTGCCCGCCGACGTGCGCGGCGCCGAACCACGAAGGCTCGACTGGATCGGCTTCGCGCTGCTGTCGCCCTCGCTGGCCCTGCTGCTGTTCGGCTGCGAGCGCCTGGCGCGCCCTGAAGGCGTCGCCTCGATCGCGGCCGGTGCCGTGATGCTGGCTAGTTTCCTCTGGCGCGCGCGGCGCATCGGTCAAGGTGCCCTGATCGATCTCGCGCTGTTCCGCCGACGCGTGTTCGCCACCGCGTCCGTCACGCAATTCGTCTGGAACGGCGCGCTGTTCGTCGGCCAGATGCTGGTGCCGCTCTACCTGATCGACGGCGTCGGCCGCACGCCGGGCGAGATGGGTTGGCTGCTCGCGCCGACGGGGCTCGGCATGCTGGTCACCTATCCCGCGATGGGCGCGCTGACCTCGCGCTTCGGGCTGCGCCGCGTCTCGGCCAGCGGCGCGCTGCTCGCGCTGGCGGCCACGCTGCCGATGATCTGGATGCCGCTGCAAGGCTTCCAGCTCGGCCTGCTGCTGGTCACGCAGTTCCTGCGCGGCATGGGGCAGAGCGCGATCGGCGTGCCGACCATCACGGCCGCCTATGCCGCCGTGCCGCGCGAATCGCTGCCGATGGCCACCACCGCGCTCAACATCGTGCAGCGGCTGGGCGGCCCGGTGCTGACCACGCTCTGCACCACGCTGGTCGCGTGGCGCCTGGCGGGTACCTCGGCGCTATCGTCGAGCGCGGCGCTCGCGCATGCGCCCGCTTACGCCTGGGGCTTCGCGATGCTGGCGGCGATGTACGCGCTGCTGTTCGTCGGGGCGATGAACCTGCCGGCGCGATCGGAAGGCGCGGCGCAGCCGGGCGCGCGATAATCGCCCTTCCCCGAACCCGCCCCGGAGCCCCGCATGACCCCGATCGTCCTCATCCCCGGCCTGCTCTGCACGGCCGAGGTGTTCGCGCCGCAGATTCCCGCGCTCTGGCCATATGGCCCGGTGACGGTCGCCTCGACGCTGGAGGGCGACAGCATCGCCGCGATGGCCGCCGCGATCCTGGCGAGCGCGCCGCCGCGCTTCGCCCTGGCCGGCTTCTCGATGGGCGGCTATCTCGCGCACGAGATCCTGCGCCGCGCGCCCGAGCGCGTGACGCGCCTCGCGCTGCTCAGCACCTCGGCGCGCGCCGACCAGCCGATCCAGGTCGAGATGCGCCGGGGGCTGCTGGAGGCGGCCACGCACGGCGATTACGACACCGTGCTGGCCAACGCCACGCTCAACACCGCCCATGTCTCGCTACGCCGCGATCCGGTGTTCGCGGCCACCAAGCGGCGCATGGCCGCCGACATCGGGCGCGCGGCCTTCGCGCGCCAGACCGCGGCCGTGATCGGCCGGCCCGACTCGCGACGCGAGCTGCCTTCGATCGCGGTGCCGAGCCTGGTGCTGGTGGGCGACAGCGATCCCGTCACGCCGCCCGAGTTCGCGCGCGAGATGGCCGAGGCGATTCCCGGCGCGAAGCTCGTGATCGTGCCCGAGTGCGGCCACACCTCGCCGCTCGAACGTCCCGAGGCGGTCAACGCGGCCTTGCGCGACTGGCTCGCCGCCTGACCCGCGATACCGGGACAAACGGCCCGCCGCTCGCGAAGATTTCTCGCCGACCTGCACAGATGGCGGGATTTCATACCGCAACAGGGCCACGGGTAATTTTCAGTAACACACTCGTGCCCGCGCGCCGATTCACGCCCGTGATGCGTGAATTTCCCGCTAATTCGCGCGATTCGCCAACTTCAGGCGGGACAGCGAATCGCGGGCCGCAACAATCGCCGCGGTCGGTATCGTTTACGCGGGCCGTCGCGGCGGCGCCGGCCGCTTCGCATGCGAATCGCGGGCCCGCCTCACGTATATGCCGGCGCTCTGCTCGTGTATCGTGGCGACGTAACAGGCCATTCCGGAACACCGATGACAAAGATCGATACGACATCGACGACCCATTCCAAGCTGTCCGAAGCGGTATCCAGCACGAACCTGAGCAGATCGAATCCGGCCCACGCCATCCCGCGTCGCGCCTTCCGGCGCCATGCCGCGCGCGCGGCCGTCGCGCTCGCGACCGGCGCCACGCCGCTGCTCTGTCGTGCCGAAGCCGGCGAACTGGGCGGCGTCGGCATGATCGCGATCGTCGCGCTGGCGGCAGGCTGGGTGCTGTTGACGCTATTCCTGTTCACGATGCTGCGGCGCGTGCGGCCGCGCACGCGCTATCTGGCCAGCGGCCTGTTCCTGGCCGCGCCCTTCCTCTGGCTCGCCGTCACCTTCGGCTGGTTCATGATGACCGAGCCGCGCGGCCTCACCCCGCAGGGCTCGGCCACCACGCGCACGGCCGAGGCGCCGGTGCCGATGGGCGGCGCGACCTTCCCCGCCGGCAGCCACGTGCAGTACGCGCCGGTCGACGATCACGGCGAGGCCTCGCAGCCCAGCGCCATCAGCAGCGACCAGCCGGTCGCGCTCGGCACGCTGTCGATCCGCGGCATCGAGCATCGCGACAGCGACGACGACAGCACCTTCGATGTCGCGCTGGCCTATGAGCAGAGCATCGACGGCTGGCCCTGCGCGGCCGTCACCGACATCGGCACGCGCATCGACATCGGCGACGCGCATGCGCCCACCCCGCACCTGATCCAGTGCCGCCTCGCGAAGACGGTGACGATCGGCGACATCGCCTGGCCGCCCGCCACGGTGGTCACGCGCGCCGCCGATTCGCGCGGCTGGTCGCTGCTCTGGTATCACGGCACGTTCTCGCAGGTCGAGCGCGCCAAGGGCTTCTCCTTCGACGTCGATTCGATGTCGGCCGACTACGACGAGGCCCACGCGCTGCAGTCATGGCAGGGCACGCTGGCGGTGGACGGCGATGTCGGCGTGGGCAGCGTCACCTTCGCCGGCGATCCGAAGCCGGAGCTGCACTGGAACCGCCTGGACGGCACCGTGCAGGTGACGGGCCATCGCGCCGGCCCCGCCTCGGGCGTCACGGCCTGCGTGGCGGTGGCCAGCACCAAGCCGCGCTACCGGCCCTGCGCGGTACCGGTGAAACCGGCCACGCGCCCGGCATCGAGCTGAGGCTCGCGGCACCCTCGCGCCATCGTTCGCAGCCCAAATGAAAATCGGGCATCCAGCCTGAGCTGGATGCCCGATTTTCAATTCGAGGCGCCGTGCCGCCTAAGGCCGGCTCAATGCAGCGCCGCCGCGGCGGCAGCAGCGGCAGGCGCATCGCTGGCCGCCACGCGCGCCTGCGACAGGCGCCGGTAACGCGCCAGCGCCCACAGCGGGAAGTAGGCGGTATAGCCGTGGTACTTGAGGTAATAGATGCGCGGGAAACCCGGCGCATTGTGCGAGCGGTGCCACCAGAAGCCGTCGCCCTGCTGCACCGACAGCAGGTAGCGTATCCCGCGCTGCACCGATTCCGATTGCCAGTCGCCGAAGGCCATCTGCGCCAGCAGCGCCCAGGCCGTGAAATTGGAGGCGCTCTCGCCGCCGTTGGTGCCGGCCAGCGCCGGGTCGACATAGCTGTCGTTGGTCTCGCCCCAACCGCCGTCGGCGTTCTGGCGCGCGCGCAGCCAGTCGATCGCGCGCGCGATGTAGGGCTGCGAGCGATCCTCGCCGGCCAGCGCGAGCCCGGCCAGCACGCTCCAGGTGCCGTAGATGTAGTTGGTGCCCCAGCGGCCCCACCAGCTGCCGTCCTCGCGCTGGGTGCGCTTCACGTAGTCGATCGCGCGCGCCAGCGCCGGCCGGTCCTCGGCGCGGCCGGTCACGCCGAAGCACAGCAGCACGCGGCCCGAGACGTCCTCGGTGGGCGGGTCGAGCAGCGCGCCGTGATCGGCGAAGGGGATCAGGTTCAGGTAGAGGCGATCGCAATCGGCATCGAAGGCGCCGAAGCCGCCGTTGCGCGACTGCAGCCCGCGGATCCAGTCCAAGCCCCGCGTGACCACCTCGGCATAGGGATCGGTGCCGGTCAGGCGCGCCATCGCGCGGCCGCGCTGGTGCAGCATGGCTGCCACCACGGCGCTGTCGTCGATGTCGGGATAATAGGGGTTCTCGTACTGGAAGGCCCAGCCGCCCGCCGGCGTCTCGGCCGGCGCGTTCTCGATCCAGTCGCCCTTGAGCTCGGTCACCTGCTTGCCGGCCATCCAGTCGTAGGCGCGCGTGATGCCGGCCTGCAAGTCCGCCTCGGAGACGGCCGGCCGATCGCGCGTGTCGGGCACCGCGCGCGCCTGCTCGAGCGCCATGGTGGCCCAGGCCGTGTCCCAGACCGGCGACAGGCAGGGCTGGCAGTACATGCTGCCGTCGGGTCGCTCGACCAGCAGCTTCTCCAGCGCGTCCTCGCAATCGCGGCGCAGCGGGTGATCCTCGGCGTAGCCGAGCACGTCCATCATCTGGTAGCTGTAGACGATCGGCGGGAAGATGCCGCCCATGCCGTCCTCGCCGTTCATGCGCTCGGCGCACCAGGCTTCGGCATGGCGGATCGCGCGGCGGCGCAGCGCCTTCGGGATCAGCGCGTCGAGCGGGCGCAGCGTGCGGTCGATGCCGAGGAACAGGTTGCGCACGAAACCACCTCGCGCGAAGTAGTTGCGCTCGTCCTCGGGCGCGGTCACGAACAGCTCGCGGATCGCGATGCCGCGCGGGTTCTTCGCGCGCGCCTTCAGCGAGCAGAGCACCAGCAGCGGCACCATGGTCGTGCGCGCCCAGTAGGCGACCTTGTACATCGAGATCGGCACCCACTTCGGGAACAGCACGAATTCGATCGGCATGAAGGGCGTGGCGCGCCACGGCACCTGGCCGAAGGTGGCCAGCAGGATGCGCGTGAACACATTGCATTTGGCGGCGCCGCCCAGGCGCAGGATGGTGTCGCGCGCACGCGCCATGTGCGGCGCGTGCTCGCTGTCGCCGGCCGCCTTCAGCGCGAAATAGGCCTTGACGCTGGCCGACACGTCGGGCGCGCCGTCCACGTACAGGTCCCAGCCGCCGTGCGTGGCCAGCCGCTGGATCTCGCGCAGGTAGCGCGCCATGCGGGCCTGGCGCGCATCGTCGATCTTCCCCATGAAGTGCATCATCAGGATGTATTCGGCGGTGATCGTGGCGTCGGATTCGAGCTCGAAGCACCAGCTACCGTCGGCATTCTGGCGCTGCGCGAGCGCATCCCGGCCGCGCAGGATCGCGGCATCGAGCATCGATGGAAGGGGAAGATCGGAATTTTTCATCGGCCGGATCATACCATCCGGCCGGATTGTTTGGATGGGAACGACGATGCTAAGATGCGCGGATGAATCCCATCCGGCCTTCCGCGCCCGGCACGCCGCCCGACAGCCGCGCCGCCGCGCCCGCCTCCTCCTCGCCAGCGCCGGGTCCTGCATCCGCCGCCGCGTCCGACGACGCCGCCTTCGCCCCGGCTTCCGCCTCCAGCCCCGCCGCTTCCGCCAACGCAGCCTCCGCCGCCGACCCGCGCGCAGCCGCCGGCGACGACGCGCGCGGCAACCGCCGCAAGAAAGCCCCGGCGCACGTGCGCGCGCAACTGCTGCAGGCCGCCGCCGAGATCGCCACCGAGCTGGGCGTGCAGGCCGTCACGCTCGACGCGGTGGCCGAGCGGGCCGGCGTCAGCAAGGGCGGGCTGCAATACCATTTCCGCAGCAAGCAGGCGCTGTTCGACGCGCTGTTCGGCCAGACCCTGGAGCGCTTCGAGCAGACCATGCAGGCGCACCTCGCGAGCGATCCGCATCCGCCGGGCGCGAACGCGCGCGCCTACCTGCACGCGGCGATGAACGAGACCTCGCCGGCCGCCAGCACCAACCTGCTGCGCGTGCTGGTCTCGTCGATGATGACCGATCCCGAGGCGCGCGAGCGCTGGGCCCAGCCGATGCGCGAGATCGCGCGGCCCGATCCGCTGCCGCTCGAGCAGGCCGCGCGGCTGATGATCTGCCGGCTCGCCGCCGACGGGCTGTGGATCTCGGAGCTGCTCGGCTACCAGAACCTGCCGAGCGGGCTGCGCGACGAGATCGTGCGCCAGCTCGAGACCATGACCCTGTCGGGAGCCTGAAAGCCGGGCTGCCGCGCCGTCCTTCCCCGCTGTCCCGCCTTGCCGGCGCCACGCGCCATGAAGCCCCCCCGTCCCACCCGCATTTGACTTTCTCGTTTCCGGAGCCCGCCGATGTCTACCCCGATCCCGTTCGACACGATCCGCGCGATCGCCTTCGATTTCGATGGCGTGATCCTCGATTCGGTGTGGATGAAGGTCCACCTGTTCTTCGAGTGCTACGACGAGCCGATCAGCGAGGCGCAGAAGGCCGAGATGCTGGCGCACCTGACGCATCACGGCGGCGTCGGCCGCGTCGCGAAGATGGCCTACTACGAGCGCGCGATCTTCAATCGCGAGCCGGATCCGGCGGCGGTGGAGGCGCGGGCGCGCCGCTACAGCGAGCTGCTGATGGCGCGCATCGGCGACTGCCCAGAACTGCCCGGCGCGCGCGCCTTCCTGGAGCGGATGCAGGCACGGCTGTCGCTGCACCTGATCTCGGGCACCACCGACGACGACCTGCAACGCATCACGCGCGAACGCGATTTCGCGCGCTACTTCCAGACCATCACCGGCTCGCCGACCACCAAGCCGGTGGCCTTCGCCAAGGTGCTGCGCCATGGCGACTGGACCAGCGATCAAGTGCTGGCGATCGGCGATTCGTTCACGGAATACGACGCGGCGCGCGAGCTGGGCATGCCCTTCGCGGGCATCGTCGCGCCCGGCGAGGAGAACCCGTTCCCGCCTGAGATTCCGGTGTGGACCGACATGGCCGCGTTCGACGCGGCCTGGCGCGAAAGCGAGACGGCCGGCGGCGCGGCGCGCTGAGCGCCGCCACGCCACGGCTCGGCGGCTCGGCGGCGACAGCGCTCACCCCGCGAAGCCGCCCCCGCCGGCGGCTCATGGACAGCCGGCGCCGCCTCCCGACTCAGCCCTGCCGCTTGTCCGTGCGCGCCTCGATCGCGCGCACCACGGCGGCCATGTCCTCGCCGCCGTGCCCGAGCTTCAAGGTCTCGGTATAGAGCTCGAAGCAGGTATCGAGCAGCGGCGAGGCCAGGTTCGCGTTGCGCGCGGCCTCGGCGGCCAGCCGGTTGTTCTTCAGCACGTCGGCGATCGAGGCCTGCACCTCGAAATCCTCCCTCACCAGCTTGTCGATCTTCACGCGCGACACCGCGCTGGCCATCGGGCCCGCGTCGAGCACCTTCTGGAACTGCTGCATGTCGAGCCCGTAGCGGCGCGCCAGGTGCGAGGCCTCGGCCACCGCGGTGACCATCGGGATCAGGAAGGTATTGACCGAGAGCTTCATCAGCAGGCCCGTCGGCACCGGCCCGCACACCACCGACTCGTGGCACATCGGCTTGAGCAGCGGCCGCACTTCCTCCACGTCGGCCGGCTCGCCGGCCAGCATCGCCACCAGCTGGCCCGCCTCGGCCGGCTTGCGCGAGCCCGACACGGGCGCTTCCACGTAACGGCCGCCGGCAGCGCGGATATCGGCATCGAGCCCGCGCGAATACTCGGCGGACACGGTGCCCATGTGCACGATCAGGTGATCGGCCACGCGCGCGGCGAAGGCCGGCGTGCCGCGGCCGAGCACGGCATCGAGCGCCTCGTCGGTGGCCATCATCAGGATCACGATGCGCGCCTGCCGATACACCTCGTCGAGCGTGTCGGCCACCTGCGCGCCGGCTTCGCGCAAGGGCGCGCAGCGCTCGGGCGAGCGGTTCCAGATCACGAGTTCGATGCCGGCGCGGGCGAGGTTGAGCGCCATCGGCTGTCCCATCACGCCGATGCCGATGAATCCGACTTTCATGGAATGTCTCCGTATCATGCGCGCCGCTCGTGGCGGCGCTCAGGTGGTGATGGCGGGGAACGGCGGAAAGCGGTCGAACGGTCGAACGCGGGCGGGTTGCCCCGGGTACGGCCCGGTGTGTCCCCGCTTTGCCTCCCCGCTCGGGCGGCGGCGATCGGCCGCGCGCGCTGCCCAGTGTATCTAAATCGCCGCCACCTGTGCGGCCGCCGCGTGGCGGCTCTCGCGATACGGCAGGCCGAGGTGGTCGCGCAGCGTGCGCCCGCGCAGCAGCGGGTCGAAATACCCGCGCTCGGTCAGCACCGGCAGCACGTGGCGGATCATGTCGTCGAGCCCGAAGCCGACCACCGGCAGCCCCAGCATGAAGCCGTCGGCGGCGCCCTCCTCCACCCAGCGGATCATCTCGTCGGCCACCTGGCCCGGCGTGCCGATGAAGGCTTCCGAGGTGCCGATGTTGGAGCGCCGCGTGGCCACCTCGTAGGCCACCTCGCGCAGCGTCAGGCCGCGCTCGCGCGCGAGCTTCTTGATGTTGTCGGTGGTGGAGCGGAAGCCGTCGTTGCCCAGTTCGCCGATCTCGGGGAACGGCCCGTCGAGCGGATAGACGCTGAAGTCGTGCTGCTGGAAGAAGTGGCCGAGATAGGCCAGCGCCTCCTGCGGCGAGAGAAGGTCCCGCACCTGGCGATACTTGTCGTCGGCCTCGGCCTGGCTCGCGCCGACGATCGGGCCGATGCCGGGAAACACCTTGACGTGGTCCGGATCGCGCCCGGCCGCCGCCGCGGCCGTCTTGACGCGCCGATAGAAGTTGCGCGCATCCTCGAAGCTGCCGCCGTTGGAGAACACCGCGTCGGCGTAGCGGCCCGCGAAGGCCACGCCGTCGCCCGAGGAACCGGCCTGGAAGATCACCGGCTGGCCCTGCTGCGAGCGGCGGATGTTGAGCGGGCCGTCGACCGTGTAGTGGCGCCCGCGATGATCGAGCCGATGCAGCTTGGCCGGGTCGAAGAAACGGCCGCTGGCGCGATCGCGGATCAGCGCGTCGTCGTCCCAGCTGTCCCACAGGCCCTGCACCACGTCGAGATGCTCGGCGGCGATCTCGTAGCGCTCGGCGTGGTCGGGATGCGCGCGGCCGTAGTTGCGCGCGGTGCCCTCCAGCGAGGATGTCACCACGTTCCAGCCGGCGCGGCCGCGGCTGATCAGGTCCAGCGAGGCGAACTGGCGCGCCACGTTGTAGGGCTCGCTGTAGGGCGAGGACACCGTGCCGACCAGGCCGATCTTCGTGGTCAGCGCGGCCAGCGCCGAGAGCAGCGCGATCGGCTCGAAGCGGTTCAGGAAGTGCGGCGCCGATTTCTCGGTGATGAACAAGCCGTCGGCGATGAAGGCGAAGGCGATGCCGGCGGCTTCGGCGCGGCGCGCGCGATCGACGTAGAAATCGAAGTTGACGCTGGCATCGGGCGGCACGCTCGGGTGCTTCCAGGCGTTCATGTTGGCGCCGGGCCCCTGGATCAGGATGCCGAAATTGATCTTGCGTTGGTTCTGCATGGCCATGCTTCCTCGCGGGATGGGAATGGGCCGCGCGCGACCGGCGCGGAGCCGGCGGGCGCGGGTGATCGATTCAGCGGCGCGGCTCGGGCACGCACTCGCGCCAGCGCAGCCGCATCGGCGGCGCCGGGCCGCGGCGCAGCCCGAGCGCGAGCCGGTAGCGCGAGTCGAGTGCGAAGCGTTCGAATTGCCAGTCGCGCGCGGTATCGCCGGTTGCTGCCGCGAAGCGCGGGCGCGAGGCACTGCGCGCGTGGCGCGGCAAGCTGAAGGAACAATCATCGAGCGGCGCCGACAGGCCGACGCCGCGCGCCTTCAGATACGCCTCCTTGAGCGTCCAGAGCGCGAAGAAACGCTCGCGGCGCAGCGGCGTCGGCAACGCGCGCAGGGCGCGTCGTTCGTCGCGCGTGAAGAAGGCGGCGGCGATGCCGTCGATATCCACGCGACGATGGCTGTCCTCGATGTCGATGCCGGCATCGACGCGGCGCGTGATCACGCAGGCCACCACCCCGCCCGCGTTCGACAGGTTGAAACGCAGCGGCGACTCGTCCGTGCCGGCCAGTTCGGGGCGGCCGTGCTCGCCCGTGCGAAAGCGCCAGGCAGCCGGCGCCACAGCGGGTTGGTAGGCCGACAATACCGAGCGGCACAGCGCGCGCGTGAGCAGGTATTCGAAGCGCAGCGCGTCGGTGGCGAGCCTCGCGTGGCGCTCGGCCTCGGCCGCGTCGAGCAACGCGAGGTAGCGCGCGCGGCGACGCGGCGTATCGCAGGCGGCGACGCGCGCGATCCAGATATGAGCTTCGTTGTCGGGCAGCGGCACGGGCCGGGATCGATCGGCGGCAAGCGAGAAGCGTTCGATGCCGCCGGCATATCGGCGCGTCGGCGAGCTCGCCTCGACGGGCACGTCGGCGCGATCGAGATGCCGACGCGACGACCAACGCCCGCCACGCCGCCTGGCCGCCGCCTCGCGCCCCAGCCCGAACCCGCGCGCGCCGCCGCTCATGCGCCGATCGCCCGCGCGGCGGCCGGTGCGCCGTCCTGCCAGAGCAGCGGCGCCACCGCCTGCGCGGCCGTCACCGCCTCGACGCGCCCGATCACCAGGTCGTGGCTGCCATAGGCGTGCAGCGCATCGACGCGACACAGCAAGGTGGCTTGCGCGCCGGCCAGCACCGGCAGCCCGCGCGCCTCGCGCCAGTCGCCGAAGCCGAAGCGCGCCGCGTGCTCGAGCTTGCCGCTGAACGGCGCCACCAGTTCGTGCTGCCCGGCGTTCAGCAGGCTGACCGCGAAGCGCCGCGTGCGCGACAGCGGCAGGTACAGGCTCGCGTTGCGGTTGATGCAGACCACGATCGAGGGCGGCTCGGTGCACAGCGCGCTGAGCGCGGTGGCCGTCATGCCATAGCGCGAACCGTGTTCGCGCGTCGCCACGATCGCCACCGAGGCCGTCAGCCGCCGCATCGCGTGGCGGAACTGCTGCGCGAGTTCGCGGCCGGCGGCGGCATCGCGATCGACGTCACGAGCCGCAACCGCGGCCTCGACGGCGGCCTTCGCCTCGCCACCCGCCGCCGCGCGTCTCGCACGCGCGGCCAGCGCCGTGTCATCCATCCAGGGGCTTGCCATCATCTCTCCTTGTCGTGTCGGTTCGTCGGGCTCAGCTCTTGAGGATCGAGTACATCAGCGTCCCCGAGAACATCAGCAGCACCAGCGAGGCGCCGCGCAGCAGGGTGGAGGTGCGCTCGGCCCAGGCGCGCCGCGAGGTGATCAGCCCGCCCAGGCAGGACCAGCCCAGGCCGATCGGCGCCAGCACCACCAGGAACAGCGCGAACGCGGTGAAGTAGACCTGCGAGGAACGGAAGGCCTCGATCGGGAACAGCGTGCTGGCGAACAGCAGCGCCTTGGGGTTCATCAGCGTGGCCACGAACTGGTCGCGGAAGCTGATCGGGCGGATCGACAGGTCCTCCATCACGCGGCTGCGGGTCCACATCTTCACGGCCAGGAAGAAGATGTAGGCCGAGCTGGCCAGCTTCACCGCGTCGTAGAGCCAGGGGCGCGTAGCCGCGAAGGTGCAGAGGAAGAAGCCCCACACCGAGATCGCCACGGTATAGCCGAGCGCCTCGGCGATCACCAGCGGCCAGGTTCCGCGCAGGCCCACCTTCAGCCCCGAGGACAGCAACAGCGTATTGGTCGGCCCCGGCACCACCAGCACCAGGGACACGTACATCACCATCTTCATCAGCGCGGCTTCGAGCAGCACGATGTCTCTCCTTGTGTTCTCTCTCAGGTTCGTTCGGGTTCGCCGCGGAGCGCGAGGCTCAGGCCCGGGCGCCGGCGAAGTAGCGGTTGCCGTCGGGCTCCAGCCAGTCGGCGCGCGGCGGCGTGAAGATGTCGAGATCGACGGCATCCTCCAGGCACAACGCGTTGTGGGGCAGGTTGGCCGGCAGGTGCAGGATGCCGCCGGGGCCCACCTCGGCCTCGTGTTCGAGCCGCTCGCCGTAGCGGAACAGCAGGCGCCCCGAGAGGATCAGCGTGAACTGCTCGTTCGGATGCGAATGGGTGGCCACGAAGGCGCCCTTCTTCAGGAACAGCCGGGCCATCATCAGCGCGTCGCCGTTCACCACCTGCCGCTCGATGTCGGGCGTCAGCACCTCGCGCTCGATGCCCTCCCAATGGCCCTGGCCTTGCGGGTTCAGTCCTGTCATGTGCTTGTCTCCATGCTGTTCGTCTTGTATCGATGCGCGGCGAGCGCGCGGCTCAGGCCGACAGCTCGCCGGCCGTCTCGCGGCGCCGGGCGGCCGGGCCGGTGCCGGCTGCTCCGGCGGCCCCGCTCGCTGTCGCTGCTGCCGCCTCGCCGGCCGCCGCCCCGCCACCTGCCCCGCTCGCTCCGCCTGCCTCCGGCGAGCGCGCCAGCCGGCTCGCCTCCTCGGTGATGATGTCCTCCTGCCCCGCCACCAGCCGCCGCTCGGCCAGCCGCCGGTACAGCTCGAACTCGTTCACGCCGAATTCGAGCGCGGCCTTCTGGATATGCGGCACGTAGCCGGAGAACAGCCCGTACAAGCCGCTGGCGATGTTGGCGGCGGCGATATGCGGCGTCTTCGGGCTCAGGAAGGCCTCGCTCTCGCGCGCCAGCGCCGTCACGCGCTCGAAACTGGTGTTCGCGGCATGCCCCTCGCGCTCCATCGCGGCCACCAGCGTCTCCAGCTGGGTATTGCCGGCGCCGGCGCCGAAGCCCTTCACGCAAGCGTCGACGATGCGCGCGCCCTGCTCCAGCGCCACCAGGCTGTTGGCCACCGCCAGGCCGAGGTTGTTGTGGGCGTGGAAGCCCACGTCGATGCGCAGCGCCTCCACCAGCAGGCGCACCTTCTCGCGCACCAGGTTCGGCGTCGAATAACCGGCGCTGTCCATCAGGATCACCGCCTGCGCGCCGTAGTCCTGCATCAGCCGCGCCTGGGCCAGCAGCACTTCGGGCGGCGCCATGTGCGACATCATCAGCACGCCGTAGGCCACCCGCCCCGCGCGCCGCGTCTGCTCGATGAAGCGCCGCGCGACATTGGCCTCGGTGCAGTGGGTGGCCACCCGCACCACGTCCACGCCGGCCTCGATCGCCAGCTCGATGTCGGTGGCCTTGCCCAGCCCCGGGATGAAATGCACGCCGAGCCAGCTGGTGGTGAGCGCCGCGCGCGCCGTCTCCAGCATCAGGGCATCGTCGATCGGGGTCTGGCCGAGCAGGCAGGACGAACCGCCCAGCCCGTTGCCGTGGCCGACCTCGACGATGTCGATGCCGGCCGCGTTGGCCGCGCGCGCGTAGTCGGCGATCTGCTCGCGGCCGAGCTGGTGGCGGATCGCGTGATTGCCGTCGCGCAGGGTGGCGTCGCTGATCAGGTTCATGATGGGACTCCCGTGCTGAGGGTTGCATGCCGATGCGTGGCCACCGCCAGCGCCGCGCAGTTGATGATGTCGAGATTGCCGGCGTATTCGGGCAGGTAGTCGCCGCGCCCGCGCACGGTCAGGCTCATGGTGATGCGCCCCTGGCTCTCGAGCGGCGCCACCACCAGCTGGTAGCCCGGCACGTACTCGCGCACCCGGGCCGCCATCGCCTCGACGCGCTCGCGCACCCGCTCGAAATCCCGGTAGCGCGCCTGCGCATAGAGCGTGGTCTGCATGCGGATGCCGGGCTCGGCCGGGTTGATGTTGAGGATCGCCTTGGTGCGCTTGGCGCCGCTGAACTTCGCCAGCGCGTACTCGGTGGTGGCCTGGTACTCGCTGATGTTCTCGCGGGTGGCCATGCCGGCGCTGCGCGAGGCGATCGCCGACACCACCTCCAGGTAGTCGATCGAATCGACCGCCTGGCGCAGCGCCCAGGCCAGCGGCAGGCTGGCCTGCCCGCCGCAGGTGATCAGGTTGACGTTCTGCACCGCCTGCGTGTCGGGCAGGTTGATGCAGGGCACGCAGAGCCGCCCGAGCTTGGCCGGCGTGAGGTCGATCGCGAACTTGCCGGCTTCGGCGAAGAAGCGGTTGTGGATCGTGTGGGCCGCGGCCGAGGTGGCGTCGAACACCAGGTCGTAGCCGTCGACCTGGTCCTTCATGAAATCGAGCCCGTCGCTCGAGGTGGCGACGCCGCATTCGCGCGCCAGGCGCAGGCCGTCGCTGTCGGCGTTGCGGCCGACCACCCAGGCCAGCTCGAACTGCTCGCACGCCTTCACCTTGAACATCAGGTCGATGCCGATGCTGCCCGAGCCGAGGATGGCGACGCGGGTGCGTGGGGTTCGCTGCTTCATCTGCCGTTCTCCTCCATGGTTTGTGCAACCCGCGCGGGCGATGCCGACGATCCGTGCGATCCGGACGGCACCACCTCGGCCAGCGCGCGGCCGAGCTCGGCCAGCACGCACGCCTCGTCGCTGTGCAGGAAAAAGTGATTGCCGGGATAACGCACGTAGCGGATCGGCCCGCGGCTCTCCTCGCGCCAGCCGGCCAGCCCCTCGTCGCTGACCAGGCCGTCGTCGGTGCCGTGCAGCACCAGCAGCGGGCAGGCCAGCGGCGGCGCATCCGTGTAGCGATAGCAGGCCGAGATGGTCAGGTCGGCGCGCAGCCGGGGCAGCCACAGATCGCGCATCGACGGCTCGTCGATCAGCGCGTCGGGCGTGCCGTTGTAGTCGCGCACCGCCGCGATGAAGGGCTCGTCGGGCAGCGCCTGGATGCCGGCGTCGCGCCAGCGGAAACGCGGCGCGTTGCGGCCCGAGGCGACGAACAGCGCCGGCTCGCCGCGGCCGCGCTCGCGCAGCAGCCGCGCCAGGTCGAAGGCGATCAGCGCGCCCATGCTGTGGCCGAAGAAGGCGAACGGCAGGTCGAGCCAGCTATCGATCTCCTCGGCCAGCGCGGCGGCGATCGGCTGCGCGTCCTCCACCAGCGGCTCGGCGAGCCGGTATTCGCGGCCCGGCAGTTGCACTGCCACCGGCTCGATCCAATCCGGCAAGCCCTCGCGCCAGTTGCGGAAGATCGAGGCCGTGGCGCCCGCGTAGTGGAAGCAGAACAGCCGCAAGCGCGCCGGCCGGCCGTTCGGCGCCGGCTGGGGGATCAGCCAGGGCGTCTCGCGCGGCGCGCTCATGAGGCCGCCCCGGCACGCGCCGGCTGGTCGGCGGCCTCGCCGGCCAGCGGCACCGGCACGGTGGTAAGCCAGTTCCACTTGTCGGCATGGGTGCCGCGCACGATGCCGAAGTAGCGGTCCTGGATCGCGCGCGTCACCGGCCCGCGCACGCCGTTGCCCACCGGCATGCGATCGACCGAGCGCACCGGGCAGATCTCGACGGCGGTGCCGGTGAAGAAGATCTCGTCGGCCAGGTAGAGCATCTCGCGCGGAATGCTGGTTTCGGTGACGGTGTAGCCGAGGTCGCGCGCGATGCGCATCACGCACTGCCGCGTGATCCCGCTCAGGATGCTGCTGCCCACCGAGGGCGTGAAGATCTCGCCGCGATGCACCAGGAACACGTTCTCGCCGCTGCCCTCGCTGACGAAGCCGTTGCCGTCGAGCGCGATGCCCTCGCTCATGCCGTTCTCGCGCGCCTCCATCACGATCGCCTGGCCGTTGATGTACTGGCCGCCGATCTTGGCCATGGTGCTGGCCGCGCCGGGGCCGTTGCGACGCCAGCTGCTGACCTGCACGTCGACGCCCAGCGTGAGCGCCTCCTCGCCCAGGTAGGCGCCCCAGGGCGTGGCGGCCAGCAGCGCCTCGGCCGGGTGCTGGCGCGCGTCGAGCCCGAGCGAGGGCCCCGCGCCGCGATACACCAGCGGGCGCAGATAGGCGCTGCGCAGCCCGTTGGCGCGCAGCGTGTCGGCGCTCACCGCCATCCACTGCTCGACCGTCAGCGGCGAGGGAATGCGCGCCACCTTGCAGCTGAACAGCAGCCGCTCGTAATGCTCGCGGCCGCACAGGATCGCCGCCTTGTCGCCGATCGCGTAGGCGCGGATTCCCTCGAACACGCTGGTGCCGTAATGCAGCGCATGGCTCATCACGTGCACCTGCGCGCGCTCCCACGGCAGCATCTCGCCGTTCTTCCAGATCATGCCTGCCTGCTTGCTGGTTTGGCTCACGGGCCGTCTCCTCACATCACGCTGTATTCGTTGAAGGCATCCACCACGCTGCGCCCGGCGCCCACCGCCTCGCGCACCTTGCGCTCCAGGCGGTTCTTGGCCAGCGCGCGCGTCACCGCCTCGTGCTCGACCTCGCGCGGGATCACGCAGACTCCGTCGTTGTCGCCGAACAGCAGGTCGCCGGGGCGCACCCGCACCTGGCCGACCTGGATCGAGCAGCGGTAGTCGACCACGTTGTGGCGCCCCTGCAGCCCGTAGGCATAGGTGCCGCGCGAGAACACCGGCAGCCCCAGCTCGCCGATCGCGTTGGCGTCGCGCACGCGGGCGTTGAGCACCACGCCGGCCGCGCCGATCTTCTTCACGCGCGCGCTGAGCAGGTCGCCGATGCGCGCCGCGTCCACCGGGCCGCCGCTGGCGATATAGACCTCGCCGGGCCGCAGCGCCTCGATCGACTCGAACAGCAGGCCGAAGGGCTTGGCGTCGAAGCGCCTGAGGCCGCCATGCGGCACCGGCGGATCGTCCTGCACCGGCATCGCGCGGCCGACCATCACCATCCCGGGCGACAGCGGCCGGATCTCGGGCGGCAGCATCGGATGGCCGAAGCCCAGCTGCTCGAGCACGTCGCTCAAGGGGCAGGTGGCCAGCTCGGCGCGCATCAGCGCGAACAGCTCCTCATCCGTATTCCATTGCGTCATGGTGTGTCTCATCCGATAGGAAGGGCGCTGGGCTCGTCGAGCAGCACGGCCAGCTCCCGGTTGATCTCGTCCAGCACCGCCGCCTGCTGCTCGTGGACGAAGAAGTGGCCGCCGCCGAACTCGCGGCGCCGGAACCCACCGCGCGTCTCGCGGGCCCAGCGCGCCAGCCCCGCCTCGTCGACCATCGCGTCGCGCGTGCCGTGGAACAGCACGATCGGGCAGTCGAGCGGCGCCTCCTCGAGGTAGCGGTAGGTCTCGAACACCGCGCCGTCGGCGCGGATGCGCGGCAGCAGCAGGTCGAGCAGCACCGGATCGTCGAGGATCGCCTCGGGGGTGCCGCGGCAGCCGCGCAGCACCTCCACGAAGGCCGCGTCGTCGAGCACGTGGCGGATCACCGGCGGCTTCACGTCCGGCGCGTTCTGCGCCGAGGCGATCAGCACGCGCGGCGGCGGCAGCGCGCGCCGGCGCAGGCGCCGCGCCACGTCGAAGGCGATCAGCGCGCCGGTGCTGTGCCCGAACATCGCGTAGGGCAGGTCCAGCCAGGGCGCGAGCGCCTCGGCCAGCGGCGGCGCGACCTCCTCCATCGCGTGGCGCAGCGGCTCATCGAGCCGGGTCTCGCGGCCCGGCAGCTGCACCGCCAGCAGCTCCACCTCGTCGGGCAGGGCCGCCGCCCAGGGCGCGAACATCGAGGCGCCGCTGCCCGCGTAGTGGAAGCACACCAGCCGCGCGCGCGGCGCGGGGCCCCCGGCGGGCCGGGGCTGGCCGGCGCCGGGCAGCAGCCAGTCGGAACGGGGCCTGGCCATCTCGGCGCCGGCCATCGCTCAGGCCGTGGCCGCCGCTTTCGCGGCGAGCGGCTGGGCCACGCGGTTATGCCCGTAGCGATCCTCGCCGGCCACCAGCACCGTGGAGTAGCGATCGAGCGGGAGCACCTCGCCGAAGTGGTGGAACGAGTCCTGGCCCGAGTACACCTTCACGTGGGTCGGCACGAAGCGCGTGGCCCAGCCGAAGCGCACCGAATCCTTGGTCGAGTTCGAGTTCGAGCCGTGCATGCAGCGCGAGGTGAAGATGAAGAACTGGCCCGGCTTGACCTCCATGTGCACGGCGCGCGCCTCGTCGGGCTTCCACTTCGGGTCGAGCTTGAGCTTCTCGTAGTCGTAGCCGTAGAAGCCGGACTTCTGGCCGTCGTCGAGCACGCGCTTGTTGAAGTTCTCCGGCTCGAAGGGGATGTTGCGCTTCTCGTCGAAGTACCAGGTGCGGTGGCTGCCCGGCATCAGCTTCAGGCAGCCGTTGGCCTTGGTGGCCTCGCTCATCGCCACCCAGGCGGTCAGCTCCCAGGGGCGGCCTTCCTCGGCCGCGGTCGGCTCCAGCTTCTCGGTGCCCTCGAACTCGACGAAGCTCTCGGCCTGGTGCCAGTCGGTGCCCTCGTCGCCGGGGTACTTCGGGAACCACTCGGTGCGCCAGCTCAGCACGTCCGGCCCGAGGATGCTGGAGATCCGGTCGACGATCGCCGGGTGGCTGATCATGCGGTTCAGGTTCGGCATGTCGAGGTGCCGGTCGTAGTTCAGCTTGCTGTCCGGGAAGGCCGCATTGGTGGTGTCCAGCAGGTCCATGCGGACCTCCTCCCACACGCGCGTCATCTCCTCCGGCTCGTAGAGCGTGAACGGGCCGGCATAACCGTTCTCGTAAAAGAACTTCTTTTCTTCCTCGGACAGATGGAAACGCTTCTGCATCTCAGTTCTCCTGATCAATAGGGAAGACCGTCGCGGGCTCGCTCGGGTCGTCACGGCTCACTGCATGGGGTCGGGGCTCGCGCCCTGTCGGGTGTCGTTACGGGTCGCTACGGGTTGCCGGGTATCGCCGCCGGGTGCCGCTGCCGGCGAGGCTCAGCCGGCCGCCTCGGCGGGGCTGCGGCTGGCCTCGCGCAGCGCGTCGGTGGCCGCGGCCAGCTCGGCGACGGTCGAGCGCGTGCGGTCGAAGAACAGCCGCGGCGGCGGCGTGATGCCGAGCTTCGCCTTGAGCTGCTTGAGCACTTCGACGAGGTTCAGCGAATTGCCGCCGATGTCGAGAAAGCGCGCCTCGGGCGTCACGTGCTTCGCGCCGATCACGTTCTCCAGCACCTGAATCAAGATATCTACGGTCTTCATGAATTGACTTCCTCCTGGTGGCTTGCGTTGATGCGTTGCTGCAATATCGACAGAAGCGCCTTGCGATCCGTCTTTCCCGACGAGAGCTGCGGAAACCGGTCGAGAACCGCCAGATGGCGCGGCACCATGTAGGCCGGCAGCTCGCCCGCGAGGCGCTGCCGGATCGTGTCGGTCTGCCGCTCGGCGTCGACCGGCCTGCCCTGCTCGAACAGCACCCCGGCGGCCAGTACCTTCTCGCCGTGGCGCGTGTCGAGCAGCACGATCTCGCTGGCGTGCACGTGCGGCACGCTGTTGATGACCCGCTGGATTTCGTTGAGATGGATGCGATAGCCGCCGAGCTTGATCTCGTTGTCGCGGCGGCACTGGTAGAACAGGCTGCCGTCCTCGAGCCAGTGGCAGAGGTCGCCGGTGCGATAGAAGGGCACGCCGTCGATGCGCAGCAGCCGCGCGGCGGTTTCCTCGGGCAGGTGCCAGTAGCCCTCCATCACCTGGCTGCCGCCGATCAGCAGCTCGCCGGGCACGTGGGGCGCGTCGATCGCGCGGCCGTCCTCGCCCACCAGCAGCACGCGCACGTGGGCCAGCGGCTTGCCGATCGGGTAGAGCGTGCGGCGCTCGGGCTCGATCTCGCCGATCAGGTGGGCGGTGGACGCGCAGGTCACCTCGGTGGGCCCGTAGGCGTTGATCACCTGCATGCCGGGCGTCTTGCGCAGCCAGCGCTGGATGGTCTTGATGTCGGGCACGTCGGTGCCGGTCAGGATCCGGCGCAAGGCCGGCAGGCGCGCCGCCTCGAAACCCTCGGCCTGGGCGATCAGGCCCAGCATCATGCCCCAGGCCGAGAAGTGGGTGACGTCATGCGCCACCAGCGCGTCGAGCATGATGTCCGGCACGATCACGTCGTCGTGCACGTACAGGTGGGCGCCCTGCGCGAGCGGGAACAGCATGTCCATCAGGTAGACGTCGAAGTGCAGCGGCGAGAAGCTGGCGCAGCGCGAGGCCATCTTCACGTCGTACACCTCGCGCGTGCCCTCGAAGAAATCGACGATGCTGCGATGATTGATCAGCACACCCTTGGGCCGCCCGGTGGAACCCGAGGTGTAGATGCAGTAGGCGGTGGCCGAGCCGTCCAGCTCGGGCAGCGGCAGCGCGCGCACGCAGGCGTCGCTGGGGGTGGCCTCGTCGTGGTCGCGCAGCCGCTCCAGGTCGGCCAGGCGCAGCACCGGGATCGCGCCGGGCAGCACCGCGCGCGCCTCGGCCTCCAGTTCGTCGTCGACGATCACCAGGGCCGGCGCGATGTCGTTGAGGATGTAGCGCAGCCGCTCGGCGGGCATCCCGGGATCGAGCGGCACGTGCACGCAGCCGGCCTTGAAACTGCCGACGATGGCCGCCACCAGCAGCGCGCGGCGGCTCGCCGCCATCACCACGCGGTCGCCCGGCGCGCAGCCGTAGGACTGCAGGCGCAGCGCGAAACGCGTGCTGAAGCTGTCGAGTTCGGCGTAACTGAAATCGTCGCGGCTGTCGGTCAGCGCCGGTCGATACGGCGTGCCGAGCGCGTGGGTCTGGATCGCGTGAACGATGTGTCCTGGCTGCTCCATGTCGCCTCCTCCGATGTGTCTCTGCGGGCACCTTCGGCAGCAAGGCGGGCGGCATCGCGCGCCGGTTCGCCGGCGAGCGCGCAGGCTGGATTGCATGCGCCATGGCTCGCGGCCGCGACCGGCCCCTCGGTTTGTCGTGGCGACCCCGCCGCGAGCCTCGGCCGCCTCTCTCCTGGCGGCCCCTCGCGGCGGGGTCGTATCTCTCGTGTCTATCGTGTTTCTGGTGTTCGACTGCTGAGACGAACAGTAACGGGATTGCCGTGCGTAAGGACTTAGATCGTTTACTGCATATGCATGCATTTTGTTATCGCTCCGCGATATAACCGTCGCCGAGCAAGCCGAGCTGGCGCGCCTTGTTGGCGCTGACGCGGATGTGCTCGCTGTCGAGCTTGCGGTTGATCGCGCTGAACAGCTGGTAGACCGCGCGCTCGCCCACGCCGAGCTCCTCGGCCACGTGACGCGCATTGCCGCCGCGCGCCACCAGCCGCAGCGCCTGCACCTCGCGCGTCTCCAGGGCCAGCGTGTCGGCCAGTTCGCGGCGGCGGCGCAGCACCTGCCACTCGAGCAGCTCGTTGGCCAGCCCGCGCAACTGGCGGCGATGCGCCCACAGCCGGTCCTCGCCGGCAGGCGGCGGATGCGGCGTGCTCACGTGCAGCACGCCCACGGTGGCCACGTCGCGGCGGTGCGCCGGGTGGAACTGGTGGCTGCCCATGCCGTGCGCCGCGCCGTGACGCGGCAGCCAGTGGCCGGCCGGCAGCGCCAGCGCGCTGCCGCGCATCGGCCGCGTGTCCTCGCGCGCGGCCGCCAGCGCCGGGTCGTTCAGGTACCAGTGGCCGCCCGTGTAGCGCTGCGCCCAGGCCGGATCGCCGCCCACCAGCAGGTGATGGACGGCGGGTTCGCCGCTCGGCTCGTCGAACACGAACCAGTGGAAGAAGCATTGCGCGGCATCGCATGCCGCCGTGACGCGCCGCATCAGCGCGATCAGCTCGGCGTCGCTCTCGCATTCGGAGGCATAGGCGGGCTCGTCCAGGCGCGGCGCGCCGCCGGCCCGCGCGAGCCCCGCCTCGAGCGCGTCGAGCACCGCGCGATATTCGTTGGCCAGCGGCGCGGCGAACGGGTCATGCGCGACGAAGGCGGCCAGCGCCGCGCGCTCGCTCGCGTCGAGACGCTGGATCGAGACCGGCTCGCCGGGCGCGCGGCGATGCCGCTCGAACACGAAGCCGCGCTCGGCGTCGCCGCGCGCGACCAGCGAGAGACGAACCCCGCCCACCACGCCGTGCCGGATCTGCAGGGCATCGTCGTAATGGGGATCGGGGGAGAGATAGGAAGGCAAAGCGGAGTGTCGAGCCATGAGCGCCGGACCACCTGTGCAGGGAGTGGAAGGCGATGGCGGGCCGTCCCGCCGGCATCGCGGCGGGAGCGGTTTGCGTACGGGCGTGAACGCCTCGAACGACGGGGACGAATAGGTGGGTCGGCAAGCCTCGCTCCGCGTCACACGCACCGACGGCCATCGGTGGGATCAACCGCGCGGCGGGCGTGCCGACGCGCGCAGGGGATCTCGGGCGACGAGAAAAGGCGGATCGCGAAACCGGCGCGGGCGAGGCGCTGCCTCGTCCTGGCCGGGATGCGAGCCGATCGAAACGGACTGATGGGCCGCCGGGAAGGCGGCACGCGACGCAGCGGCGCCGCGGCCGAGGCCGGGCACCGCCGCCGCATGGATGGCCAGGGCGGCCCGCATGCGGCGAACGTCAGGCGGCGAACCAATGGAGCGCGGCGGCACGGCGCCGCGCGCGACACGCGCGGCCGCAGCCTGGGGCCGCGGCACACGGTGCCGGTTCGCTCGGGCGGCCCGAGGCGTCTCCTGGACTCGGGCCGGATTGCAGAGACGATGACGGCGGGTGCGAGCCCGGCCGTGAGCGCGGTTGCCCGCGCCACGGCCTGCTCGCCCCGCCGTTCCTTGGTCGTCAGTTCAGACTTCGCACTCTCTCGTCGTCGAATGCCTGATCGCCGGGTCCGCCAGGCGTCCCGGCCTTGTTGTTCAAGGCTTGCTGCAGCCGGCCGTCACGCGCCGTCGCGCGCGACGGCCGGTTCGTTTCAGATATGCAGGGCGTGGCCGAGCGCCCGCAAGGCGGCCTCCATCACCGCCTCGCCGAGCGTCGGATGGGCGTGGATGGTGCCGCCCACGTCCTCCAGCCGCGCGCCCATCTCCAGCGACTGCGCGAAGGCGGCGGACAGCTCCGAGACACCGCGGCCCACGGCCTGCCAGCCGAGGATCAGGTGATCGTCGCGGCGCGCCACCACGCGCACGAAACCGTCGCTGCTCTCCAGCGTCATGGCGCGGCTGTTGACCGACAGCGGGAAGCTGGCCACCAGCGCGTCCTCGGGCGTGGCCGCGTCGTGCGGCGCGAGGCCGACCGACACCACCTCGGGATCGGTGAAGCAGACCGCCGGGATCGCGGCCGGCATGAAGCGCCGCCGCTTGCCCGAGACGATCTCGGCCACCATCTCGCCCTGCGCCATGGCGCGATGGGCGAGCATCGGCTCGCCGGTCAGGTCGCCGATCGCCCAGACGTTGCGCATCGAGGTACGGCACTGGTCGTCGATCTTCAGGGCATGGCCCTCGCGATCGAGCTGCAGCGCCTCCAGCCCCCAGCCCTGGGTGCGGGGCCGGCGGCCAACCGCCACCAGCACGCGATCGGCCGGCAGCGCGTGTTCCGCGCCGGCCGCGTCCTGGATGCGCACGGCGTCGCCGCCCGCGTTCAGGCCCAGCACCTTGCGCTCCAGGTGCAGCGCGACGCCGAGCTTGCCGAGCGAGGCGGCGACCGGCTTGGTCAGCGCCTCGTCCCAGGCCGGCAAGATGCGCGCCTGGGCCTCGACCACGGCCACCTCGACGCCGAGCTTGCGATAGGCGATCGCCAGCTCCAGGCCGATATAACCGGCGCCCACCACCACCAGGCGCCGGGGCAGGCTACTCGGCGAGAGCGCCTCGGTGGACGATTGCACGATGCCGCCGAACGGCATCGAGGGCAGCGCGACCGGCTCGGAGCCGGCCGCCAGCAGCAGGTGCTCGCCGCGCACGCGCAGCGGCTCGCCGCCCTCGCGCGCGACCTCGACGGTCTTGCCGTCGATCACCCGCGCCTCGCCCTGCAGCACGTCCACGCCGTGGCGCTTCATCAGCGTGCCGATGCCGCCGGTCAGCCTGGCGACGATGCCGTCCTTCCAGGCCACGGTGCGGCCGATGTCGATCGCCGGCGAGGCCACGCTGATGCCCAGCGGCGATTCCTTCGCGTAATGGCGGGCCTTGTCGAATTCCTCGGCCGCGTGGATCAGCGCCTTGGAGGGGATGCAGCCGATGTTCAGGCAGGTGCCGCCCAGCCGCGCGCGCTCGACCAGCACGGTCGGCACGCCGAGCTGCGCGGCGCGGATCGCGGCCACGTAGCCGCCGGGCCCGCCGCCGATCACCAGCAAGGTGGTGTTGATGGGTTCGCTCATCGGCTCAGTCCACGAATAGCAGGGCGGGTTGTTCGAGCAGCGCGCGCACCGACTGGATGAACTCGGCCGCGTCCATGCCGTCCACCACGCGATGGTCGAACGAGGACGACAGGTTCATCAGCTTGCGCGCCACCACCAGGCCGTTGCGGATCATCGGCCGCTCGACGATGCGGTTCACGCCGACGATGCCCACCTCGGGATGGTTGATGACGGGCGTGGATACCACCCCGCCCAGCGGCCCCAGGCTGCTCAGCGTGATGGTCGAGCCGCTCAGTTCCTCGCGCGAGGCCTTGCCGGCGCGCGCCGCCTCGGCCAGCCGCGCCACCTCGGCGGCCAGCGCCCAGACGTCGCGCGCCTCGGCATGGCGCACCACCGGCACCATCAGCCCGCCCTTGCTCTGGGTGGCCACGCCCAGGTGCACGGCGCCGTGGCGCGTCACCACGCCGGCCTCGTCGTCGTAGCGCGCGTTGATCTGCGGGAAGTCGCGCAGCGCGACCACCATCGCGCGCGCGATGAAGGGCAGCATGGTGAGCTTGCCGCGCGTCTCGCCGTGACGGCGGTTCAACTCGGCGCGCAGCGTCTCCAGCTCGGTCACGTCGATCTCCTCGACGTAGCTGAAATGCGGGATGCGGCGCTTGGCTTCCTGCATCTTCTCGGCGATCTTGCGGCGCAGGCCGATCACCGGCACCGCCTCCTCATCGTGGCGCTCGGCATAGGCCGCGCGCGCGCCGGCCGGCGCCGCGGCGGCGCCGCTGCCCTGCAGCCAGGCGTCGAGATCCTCGTGCAGGATCCGGCCCGCCTCGCCCGAGCCGCGCACGAAGCGCAGCTCGATGCCGAGATCCCA
>NZ_VWWC01000043.1:0-44922 GCF_011753175.1 Burkholderia sp. Cy-637
GCGGGTGGCCGTGTTGGGCGTGATGGCCGTGTCGGTATAGGTGACCGAGCGCAGCGCCGCCTGCCATTGCGCCAGCGTGGCGCTGGCACCGGCCGAGGTCAGCGTCAAGGTGCCATGCACGGCGTCGGCACGCAGCGCCGCGAACGCGTCGCGCACCGCCTGCGCGCCGCGCGCGATGATGTCGTGGCGCACCAGCCCGACCTTGGACGGTGTCTGCGCTTGCAGCACGCGCACCAGGTTCGCGTCCGTCATCGGCGTGAGCGGGTGGTGCTCCATGCCCGATTCGCTGAGCAGCGCGTCGCCCACGAACAGGTGGCCGCGATAGATGGTGCGGCCGTTCTCGGGGAAGGCCGGGCAGGCGATCGCGAGTTGCTGGTCGGCGCCGAGCGCCTTGGCCAGCGCGTCGGCGACGGGGCCGATATTGCCGGCGGCGGTCGAATCGAAGGTCGAGCAGTACTTGAAGTAGATCTGGCGGCATCCTTGCGCGCGCAACCAGTCGAGCGCGGCGAGCGACTGCGCGACCGCGTCGGCGGGGGCGATCGTGCGCGACTTCAGCGCGACGATGATCGCGTCGGCGTCGAGCGAGGCACCGGCCTCGGGCACGCCGATCGTCTGGATCGTGCGCATGCCGCTCCTGACCAGCATGTTGGCCAGGTCGGTGGCGCCGGTGAAGTCGTCGGCGATGCAGCCCAGCAGCGGCCGGGCGGGAGCGGCGGAGGAAGCTCGGGAGGAAGCGGTCATGGCGGCGGTCGGGATCAGCGGGCGGGCGGCAGCGTGATGCCGGGGAAGGTCTTGATCACGGCCGAGTCGTCCTCGCCGCCGTGGCCGGCGCTCGAGGCGCTCATGAACATCTGGTGCGCGGTGGCCGACAGCGGCAGCGGGAACTTGCTGCGGCGCGCCGTATCGAGCACCAGGCCGAGATCCTTGACGAAGATGTCGACCGCCGACAAGGGCGTGTAGTCGCCGTCCAGGATGTGCGGCACGCGGTTCTCGAACATCCAGGAGTTGCCGGCGCTGTGGGTGATCACCTCGTAGAGCGCGTCGGCGTCGACGCCCTCGCGCAGGCCCAGCGCCATCGCCTCGGCGGCCGCCGCGATATGCACGCCGGCCAGCAACTGGTTGATGATCTTCACCTTCGAGCCCGCGCCGTGTTCGGCGCCGAGCCGGTAGACCTTGCCGGCGATCGCGGCCAGCACGTCCTCGCAGGCCGCGTAGGCTTCGGCCGGGCCGGAGCTCATGACGGTCATCTCGCCCGAGGCGGCGCGCGCGGCGCCGCCCGAGACGGGCGCGTCGAGCATCAGCAGCCCGGCCGCCTCGACGCGCGCGCCGAGCTGGAGCGCGAAGTCGGGCGCGACCGTGGCGCTGGAGATCACCACCGAGCCGGCGCGCATGGCCGGCACCGCGCCCTGTTCGCCGAACAGCACGGCTTCGGTCTGGGCGGCGTTGACCACCAGCGTGATCAGCACCTCGCAGCGCGCGCCGAGCTCGGCCGGCGTGGCGCAGGGCACGCCGCCCTCGGCCGCGAACGCGGCCAGCACGTCCTCGCGCAGGTCGCAGGCGTGGACGCGGAAACCGGCGCGCAGCAGCGAGCGGGCGACGCCCAACCCCATGGCGCCGAGACCGATGACTCCTACTTGTCGTGACATGGATGAACCTTCGTATGAGCGGGTGGCCCGGCCTGGCCGGGCACGGGATCAGCGGATGCCGGCCTGCGCCAGGCGCCGCGCGGCATTGACCATGTGGGTGCGGGCCGCGTTGCTGGCGGCCAGCGCGTCGCCGGCGCGGATCGCGTCGACGATCGCGGCGTGCTCCTCGCGCACCTGGCGCGAGAAATCCTCGCGCGTCGCCTCGTTGCGGCGCGTGACGGCCACGCCGGCTTCCAGGTACTGGTTCAGGAAGCTCAGCGTCTTGAGGAAGTAGGGGTTGCCCGTGACGGCGGCGATCGTGCGGTGGAAGGCGACGTCCTCGGCCACGCCGTCGAGGCCGGCGGCCACGGCCGCGTCGATCTTCGCCAGCGCCTCGTCGATGCGCATCATGTCGGCGTCGGTGCGGCACTTGGCGGCCTCGGCGGCCACCTCGGCCTCGATCGCGCGGCGCACCGACAGCAGGTGCACCAGCGAGCCCGATTCGACCGCCTCCGCGTAGTCGATCCGCAGCGGCCGGATCGCGCCGTGCGTCGCGATGAACACGCCGCTGCCCTGGCGCGGCTCGACCACGCCCTCGTTCTTCAGGCGCGAGATCGCCTCGCGGATTACCGTGCGGCTCACGCCGAATTCCTGCGCCAGCACCGTTTCGGTCGGCAGCTTGCCGGTGCCGGCGAAGGCGCCGATCTCGATCTGCTTGAGCAGTTGCTGGGCGACCGTGTCGCTCATCGCGCGGGCCGGGATTTTCTCGAACATGGATGGACCGGGTTATCAGGTTATGTGGTCATCATACAAATTTTTGTTCGAGAGGCGGCATGAGGGATTACCCGGGGAAGGCTTGGAAAGTCCGCCGTCTAGTGCAGCCGGGCGTTGAAGAACGCCAGCGCCTTGGCGTTGAAGTCCCGGTGGAAGGCGGCGCGATCGAAGCCCGCGCCATCGGTGCAGAGCGCCGGCGAATCATGCGCGAGGCTCGCCGGGCAGGGCGGCAGAAACGCGAAATGCGCGGCACCGGGCACCACGTGCGATTCGGGCTTGGTCGGCAGCGAGCAGGCCAGCGCCGCGATCGTGCCGGCCAGCACGCCGTCGCCGCCGAGCTCGGACGCCCAGAGCTGGATCGGCGCCTTCACGTCCTTCAGGTCCTCGGGATCGGGAAACTCGTTGAGCGGATCGGCCAGCACGTAGGCGCGGATCCGCGGGTCGCGCGCGAGCGGCTGGCTGGGCAGGCGGCGGTTGCGGATCTGCTCGCAGATCGGCAGCTTCGGGTCCGGGCAGGGCACGTTGGCATGCACGAAGTCGGGCCGGCCGCCGGCCAGCACCAGGCCCGTGTAGCCGCCGCGCGAGAAGCCGAAGAAGCCGATCCGGTCGGCATCGATCGATTCCGCTACCGGCGAGGTCGTCAGCAGGTAGTCGATCAGGCGCCGGATGTCGGCCGGCCGTTCGACGAAGGACGAGATGTCGGCGTTGCGGCTCATGTCGGCATGGGTATCGCCGGGATGATCGATCGCGGCGACCACGTAACCCGCGTCGGCCAGCGTCTCGGCCAGGTCGTGATGATTGAGCAGCGAGCCGCCGTGGCCATGCGAGATCACCACCAGCGGCAACTGCCTGCCGAGCGTCGGGCAGTCGCGCGTGGCGTTCAGCGCATAAGGGCCGATCGTCAGCGCTTGCGCGGCGGCGGCGCAGGGCGTCCAGATCGCGAGCTTCAGCGCGGGGCTGTCGCCGTCGGCGGGAACCTGGGCGAAACGCAGGCCGGCCGCCTGCGAGAGCGTGGTGGACAGACCGAACAGCAGCAGCGCCAGCAGCCAGCGTCTCATCGTGTCTCGCTCCGAGGCGGGCGAGCGCGTCGCGGCGGGGAGCCGCAAGCGCCCTGCAAGGTTCGCATTCCGAAACGGGCCGCGCTGTCGCGATGCGCAATGCGTTGAGGGCGCTGCGGCGCCGTGAACGACGACGATGTATAGCCGTGCGCGCGAGGCGCGTCAATCGTGCGCCGCGTCAGGCGGCGGCGCGTCGCTCATCGATCGCGCGCCCTCAGCCGTTGCGCGAGGCCACCAGGAAGGCGCCGAGCACCAGCACGCCCGCGCCCAGCAGGGTCCGCGCCGACAGCGCGCCGCCATGCGCCCCGGCACTGTCGAGCAGCAGCCCGAACACCAGTTGGCTGGCCACCAGCACGGCGATCGTGGTGCCCGCGCCGAAACGCTGGTAGCCATGGATGCTGGCGAACACGAAGAAGGCGCCGAGCAGCCCGGGCACCAGGCCCCAGCCGCGCAGCGCGCCGGCCAGTTCGCCGAAGCCGGCCTTGCCCGAGCGCATCGCCAGCAGGGTCAAGAGCGCGGCGAGCCCGACCGAGGAATTGACGATCAGCGCGATCAGCACCGTCGAGGCCGATTCGGTGATGCGCGCCATCAGGGTGTTCTGCACCACCACGGCCGCGCCCGCGCCGACCAGCAGGCAGAACGGCAGCCACGGCATCATGGGCGCGGCGCGTCCGGGTTCGGCCGCGCATCCAGCGTCAACTGCATGAACGTCAGGTCCAGCCACTTGCCGAACTTCATGCCGACCTGCTTCAGGGTGCCGGTATGGACGAAGCCGAGCCGCTCGTGCAGGCGCACCGAGCCGGCATTGTTGGCCTCGATGCCGGCCACCATCACGTGCTTGCCGATCGCGCGGGCCCGCTCGATCAGCACCGCCATCAGTTGCGGGCCGAGACCGCGGCCGCGCTGGTCGTCGCGCACGTAGATCGAGTGCTCGACCGTGCCGCGAAAGCCGTCGAAGGCGCGCCAGTCGCCGAACGAGGCATAGGCGACCACCTCGCCGGCTTCGTCGATGCCCACCAGCACCGGATAACCGGCCTTGCGCCGATCGGCGAGCCAGGCCAGGCGATTGGCCGTGTCGACGGCGGTCTCGTTCCAGATCGCCGTGGTCTGCAGGACCGCGTGGTTGTAGATGGCCGTGATACCTTCGATGTCCTGCGGGCCCGCGTCGCGAATTTCCATGCCAGCCTCCTTGGGCTGTCCACTAAATTGAAACGAGTGTACACCATAGTAGACGATATCGATCAACGAATCGGCGCCCGGATTCGCGCCGAGCGCGAGAGCCGCGGCTGGTCGCTGACCAATCTCGCCGAGAATTCGGGCGTGTCGCGCGCCATGATCCACAAGATCGAGCGCGGCGAGAGCAGCCCGACCGCCACCTCGCTGGCCAAGCTGGCGGGGGCCTTCAACCTGAGCATGTCGGCCCTGCTGGCGCTGGCCGAGCTGGAGGACGGGCGCCTGCTGCGGGTGGACGACCAGCCGGTCTGGGTCGATCCGCAAAGCGGCTACGTGCGCCGCCACGTCTCGCCGAAATCGGTGTCGCCGCTGACCCTGGTCGAGATCGACCTGCCGCCGGGCGCGGGGATTCCGATGCCGGCCTCGGCCTACCTGAACATGCGGCAGTTGATCTGGGTGCTGGACGGCACGCTGGTGTTCGTCGAGGGCGGCGAGCGCCATGAACTGCAGGCGGGCGACTGCCTGGAGATCGGGCCGCCCGCCGACTGCGAATTCCGCAACGACAGCGCGGCGAACTGCAAGTACGCGGTGATCGTGCTGAAGAAGGGCTAGGGCGCGAAGGCGCCCTGGAGGGATCGGGCGCGCCAAGGGAATAAATCGCCGGGCCGGGCCGTTCTGGTGTCGAGCCGATGCGTGTTCGTACCGCGTCGTGCCTTCTTCGTCCGACATCCACAGGAGGCCTCATGGCCAGCGGCTTGAACCGGTTTTTTCTTCAGGACACACGAGCGTTCTCGACCACCAACTACCTGACCACGGCAGGCGTTTTCCAGGTCAGCGACCAAGTCAACGCGGTCGACCTGCGCAAGGTGGGCGACGGGCAACTGCAGGTGGTGCGCATCGCGCCGACCATGCAGAGCGCGGAGTCCGACGATGCGCCGATTCCCGCCTATTGGGTGCCGCAGGGCGGATCGTTCGACGTGCCGGTGCTCGCCACCGATCGCAAGTTCGTGTTCACGCCGGATTTTTCCGGTTGCTCGCTGCTGGTCGACCAGATCAGCGACCGGACCTACCGCGTCTATCACGTCACGGGCGGCAGCAGCTATCTGCAGACCGAATACAAGAACCGCCGCGCCTCGGGGGCGATGCTGGCGGCGGCCCTCACGCACGAGGGCTACGGCACGCGCGAGTCGCCGCGCGCCTTGTTGTTCATGAAGTTCGAGGAGGGGCGCTGGTGGATCTACTACCAGGGCCAGACCGGTGCCGGTTACGGCCTGGTGGCAGGCGACCAGGTGCAGCGCGTGCAGGGCTCCACCGCCGCCGACACGATCCGCAGCGCGGGCCGCATGCCGGTGGCGAACGTCCTGAAGGGCGAGGTACCGGTGTTTACCGCCGACCGGCTGTGCGACGGACAACTGGTGGTGCCGCGTCCGCCCAGCCCGAATCCGGCGGTGCGCAAGCCGAACGCGCCGCAACTGATGACGAACCTGTGGATCTATTGAGCGGCGCCGGCGCGGCCTTCAACCCTTGGTCGCGCCGAAGGTCAGCCCCGCCACGAAGTGCTTCTGCATCAGGAAGAACATCGCCACCGAGGGCATCGCGGCCAGCACCGAGCCGGCCGAGACCAGGTTCCAGGAGGTGGTCCATTGCCCCTTGAGGGCGGCCACGCCGACCGTGATCGGCGCGGCGTCGTCGCCCTGCGTCAGGCACAGCGCCCAGAAGTAGTCGTTCCAGACGAAGGTGAATACCAGGATCGAGAGCGCGGCCAGCGCGGGCCGGATCAGCGGCAGGATGATGCGCACGAACACGGTCCATTCGCCGGCGCCCTCGATGCGCGCGGCTTCCACCAGCTCGAACGGCAACTGCTTGATGAAGTTGCGCAGGAACAGCGCGCAGAAGCCGGTCTGGAACGAGAGATGGAACAGGATCAGGCCGCCCACCGAGTTGTAGAGGCCGAGCTTGAGCGTGAGGTCGCGCACCGGGATCATCAGCACCTGGATCGGCACGAAATTGCCGGCCACGAACACGGTGAACAGCGAGGTATTGCCGGGAAAGCGGTAGATCGCCAGCGCGAAGCCGGCCATTGCCGCCAGCAGGATCGCGCCGGCCACGGCGGGCACCGTGATCAGCACGCTGTTCCAGAGGTAATGCAGCATCGGCGAGGCGGTCAGCGCCTCGCGGTAATTGGCCACGATCGCGATGTGTCGTGGCCAGTCCCAGTAGTGGCCCGCGCTCAGTTCCTCGGAGGAGCGCACCGAGGTGAGCAGCACGGCGAGCAGCGGCAGCAGCCACACCAGCAGCGCGAGCGGCAGCGACAGCTTGTAGAGCGCGCGCGAGGCGGGTTTCCAGCGTTCGATCGGAGTCGGAAACATCGGGGTCTCCCGGGTGGCCTGGGGATCAGCGTTCGCTGCGCAGCAGGTGGCGCAGGTGGAACACGATGTAGAGCATCATGATCGCGAACAGCACGACCGCGATGGCGGACGAATAACCGAGCCGGTAGTACTTGATCGCCTGGTCGTACATGTAGTACGCGAGCACGGTGGAGCTGTCGAACGGGCCGCCGCCCGTCATCACCGAGATCAGGTCGAAGCTGCGCAGCGCGCCGATCACGGTCACCACGATCGCCATGAAGGTGGCCGGCCGCAGTTGCGGCAGCACCACGTGCCACAGCAGGGTCCAGCCTTTCGCGCCTTCCATGCGGGCCGCCTCGATCTGTTCGGCGTTGAGCGTGGTCAGCCCGGTCAGGTAGAGGATCATGCAGTAGGCGGTTTGCGGCCACAGCGCCGCGAAGATGATGCCGGGCGTGGCGTAGCGCGGATCGCCGAGCACCGGGATGCCGTGCCCGAGCAGCAGCTTGAGCAGGCCGAAGGTGGGATCGTAGAACCACGAGTAGATCAGCCCGACCACCACCCCCGACAACACGAAGGGCGCGAAGAACAGCGACTTCAGCAGCCGCATGCCGGCCAGCGCCTGGTTCAGGTACAGCGCGATCGCCAGGCCGAAGGGCGGCGCCAGCAGGAACAGCAGCAGCCAGATCAGGTTGTTCTTCAGCGCCGTGTAGAAGGTGTCGGCGTGCAGCAGCTCGGCGTAGTTGTCGAGCCCGATGAAGCCGGGCTCGCTCATGCCGTCCCAGTGGTAGAAGGACAGGCGGATCGTCGAGATCACCGGCCACACCACGTAGAGCGCGAACATCAGGCAGGCCGGCGCGAGGAACAGGAAGGCGGCGAGCCGGTGGCGATGCGGCCGCCGGCGACGCGCGGGCGGCGCCAGCGAGCGTTCGCGCCGCGCGGACGCGGGGCGCGCGCCCTCGTCGCCGGGCGGCGCGGCGGTGGGCGAGAGCGACGAGGACACGGACGAAGGCAAGACGGAACGGGGCACGGCCGATCTCCTGAACCTCCGGAAGCGGCGGCGCGCGAGGCTGCGCCGCCGCTTCCGGCTTACTTCCTGTAGATGCGCTGGCGGGCGGCTTCGAGTTGCGCGAGCACCGCGTCGAGCCGGCTCGGGTCGGCCAGGAACTGCTGCATGCCCTTCATGCCCTCGTCGGCCATCTCCTTGGTCATGTCGCGATCGTAGAACTGCGCGAGGCCGCCCTTGGTGCCGGCCAGCATGCGGAACGCGATCTGCGAGATCGGCTCGTCCGGCGCCGGCGACTGGCTGTTCGCCGACAGCGAGCCGAGCCCCTTGGCGAGCTGCGCGCCCACGGCCGGCGTCTCGACGAAGGCGAGGAAGGCGCGCGCCTCGGCCTTGTGCTTCGCCTTGGCGGGGATGTGCAGCGATTCGACCGGCGCGTCCTCGGCGGTCGGCACGTTCGGGTCCATGACGGGGAAGCGGAAGAAGCCGATGTCCTGCCGCGCGGCCGGCGTGAAGCCGCCGGTGATGAAGGTGCCCATCAGCATCATCGCGGCCTTGCCCTGGAACAGGAAGGGCTGGGCCGCGTCGAGATCGTAGGACAGCGCGTTGTCGATGAAGTAGCCGGCGTCGATCAACTGCTTCCAGGCGGCATAGACCTTCTTCACGCGCGCGTCGGTATAGGCGACCTCGCCCGCCATCAACTGCTGGTGGAAGGCATTGCCGTTCAGGCGCAGGTCCAGGTAGTCGAACCAGCCCGCGAGCGTCCAGGCATCGCGCCCGCCCACTGCGATCGGCGCGACGCCGGCCGCCTTCAGCTTCTTGCAGGCATCGAGGAAGTCGGCCCAGTTGCCCGGCTCGCCGGCGATGCCGGCCTTCTTGAAGGCGCTCCGACTGTAGAACATGCCCCAGCCGTAATAGACGGTCGGCGCCGCGTAGGGCTTGCCCTGGAAGGACGAGGCTTCCCTGGTGGAGGCGTACATGGCGTCCCAATGGTTCTTCTGCCAGTCCTGCGAGAGATCCTCGAACAGGCCGCGCTTGGCGTAGTAGGCCATGCGCTCGCCGTCGTGCCAGTTGACGATGTCGGGCGGCGCCGTCATCAGCCAGTTCGGCAACTGCACCTTGTAGGCCTCCTCGTCGACGAAGGACAGCTTGACCTCGGTGCCGGGATGCGCCTTGCGGAACGCGTCGATCACCTCGCTCCAGACCGCGCGCTGGCTCGCGCCCTTGAAGGCGATATTGACGTTCAGCGTATCGGCCTGCGCGAGCGGCGCGCCGAGGCCGGTCAGCAAGGCGGCGAGCGCGGCGTACCTGGCGAGGCCGCGGCGCGGGCGTGACTGATGGATCTGCATCTGCTGTCTCCGTGTCTGGACTGCGTTTTATGGTGTCTCGGTCCTGGCTTATTGCGTGGCTTCGTGCTCGGGCGAGCGATAGGCGGCGACGCCGGCCGCCTCGATGCGCCGCGTGCCGATCACGATCGCCGCATCGGGAATGGCGGCGTCGAGCATGTGGGCACCCGGGCCGTAGTTGAAGACCCAGGTGAGCCTGCCGCGCCGGCTGACGCGTATCGAGTCGCCGAGCGCGACCGGTTCGAGGCCGGCTTCGCGGGCGATGCGGGCGAACAGCGCGGCCGTGGTGGCCTCGTCGAACAGGCTCGCGAGATAGTGCAGCGAGCCGTGGCGCAGCCAGGCCGGGTGGCCGTCCTCGAAGCGCGCGCGAATCTCGGTGGCGGCGTGCCCGGCCTCGACCAGGTCGCGCCAGTGATGCGCCTCGCCCCGGTGCGCGGCCTCGTGTTCGGTGGCGGCGAGTTGCACCGGCTCGGCCAGGTTCGGCCGCAGCGATTCCACGCGCCACACGCGGATCGGCAGGATCGAGGCCAGCGGGCCGGGCGGCAATTCGGCGGGAATCCGCAGCTCGGCCGTCTTCGAGCCGCTGCGCGGGCCGAGCACCACCTGCGCGCCGCTGGCGGCCAACCGCGCGGCGAAGTCGTCGGGCAGGATCGGCAGCGGCGGCACCACCACCAGGCGATAGCCGTCGAGCGGCGCGTCGGCCGGCACGATGTCGACGTCGAGGCCGAGCGAGCGCAGCGCCGAGTAGTACTCGACGGCGAAGCGCGGATAGTGGAAGTCGGCGCCTTGCGGGTGGATCTCGAACAGCCATTTCGCGGTGTAGTCGAACACCAGCGCGACGCGGGCACGTACCGGGCCGCTCGCGTCGGCGTCGCGATCGGCCCGCAGCGCGCGCAGTTCCTCGGCGACGACGGCGGCTTCCTTGCCGCCGAGATCGAGCCGGTTGTCCGGCGTGTTCAGCCCGGCATGCATCTGCTCCTGCGCGAACGGCGCCTGGCGCCAGCGAAAGTAGGACACGCAGCCGGCGCCGTGCGCGAAGGCTTCCCAGCTCCACAGGCGCACCATGCCCGGCAGCGGCGAGGGGTTCCATTGCGCCCAGTTGACCGGCCCCGGCTGCTGCTCCATCACCCAGAACGGCAGTTTCGACATGCCGCGGTAGAGATCGTGGTTGAAGCTGGCGAAATCGGGATGCCCGGTGCGCAGGTAGCGCGCCTTCACCGCCGGCGCGTACCACTGCTCCTCGAGCGCGCCGAGCGGGTAGCTGTCCCAGGCGGCGATGTCGAGGTCGGCCGCCACCGGGTAGTGGTCGAACTCGGTGAACAGTTGCATGAAGTTGTGCGCGATCGGCCGTCCCGGCGAATGCGCGCGGATCAGCTCGACCTGCATGCGGTTGTAGCGGCGCACCTCGTCCGAGGCGAAGCGGCGGTAGTCGAGCCGATGCGAGGGATGCGCCTCGGTGACGGTGCCGACCGGCGCGTCGATCTCCTCGAAGCCGCGATACTCCATGCTCCAGAACACCGTGCCCCAGGCCGCGTTGAGCGCGCCGATACTGCCGTAGCGCGTGCGCAGCCAGTCGCGGAAACGCGCCAGCGCGGCCGGCGAGTAGCTGAGCACCGTGTGGTGGCAGCCGTATTCGTTGTCGGTCTGCCAGTAGGCGACGGCCGGATGTTCGCCGTAGCGCCGCGCGACCGCCTCGCAGATGCGTCGCGAGGCTTCGAGATAAACGGGCGAGGAGAAATCGTAGTGGCGCCGCGAGCCGAACTGGCGCGGCCGGCCGTCGGCGCCGATCGCGAGGATCTCGGGATGAAGGTCGATCAGCCATTTCGGCGGCGTCGCGGTGGGCGTGCACATCACCACCTGCAGGCCCGCCGCGCCGAGCGTGTCGATCGCGCGATCGAGCCAGCCCCAGTCGTATTCGCCGGGCGTGGGCTCGATCCGGCTCCAGGCGAATTCGGCGATGCGCACGCGCTCGATGCCGAGCGCCTTCATGCGCGCGGCGTCGTCGCGCCAGAGGGCTTCGGGCCAGTGCTCGGGGTAGTAGCAGACGCCAAGATGCATCGGGGGTTCCTCGTGCGGGTACGTTCGTCAGGTCAGGGAGGGCAGGGCGGCGGCCTGCGTCGCGCGTGGCGCGATCGCGAAACCGTCGGCGCCGAACAGGTGGCAGGACATGGCGGGTGCGTGCAGGCCGAGGGTGTCGCCGCGCGCCACGCGCAGGCCGCCGGGCGCCTTCGCGATCAGCGTCGCGCCGGGCTGGTCGAGATGTACGTAGCTGTGTTCGCCGAGCGCCTCGACCAGCGTCACGCGGCGCGTCAGCGTCACGGCGGCGGTGGCTTGCGCGCCGTCGTTGCCCGAGGCGAGCACCAGGTGCTCGGGGCGAATGCCGAAGCACACGTCGTCGCCGGGCCGCAGGCGGCTCGGGTCGACCGGCAGCCGCGCGCTTTCCTGGCCGCCCTCGAGCCGGATCGTGACGCCGTGCTCGTCGGCTTCCAGCACCTTCGCCTCGATGAAGTTCATGCGCGGCGAGCCGATGAAGCCGGCCACGAAGCGGCTGGCCGGGCGATGGTAGAGCTCGAGCGGCGCGCCGACCTGGGCGATGCTGCCGTGGCGCTCGGTATCGGCGCCGCTGTGCAGCAGCACGATGCGATCGGCCAGCGTCATCGCCTCCACCTGGTCGTGCGTGACGTAGACCACGCTGGCCTCGCCGAACTGGCGATGCAGGCGGCCGATCTCGATGCGGGTCTGGCCGCGCAGCGTCGCGTCGAGGTTCGACAGCGGCTCGTCGAACAGGAACACGCCCGGCTCGCGCACGATCGCGCGGCCGATCGCGACGCGCTGGCGCTGGCCGCCGGAAAGTGCCTTGGGATGGCGCTCGAGCAGGGCGTCGAGCTGCAGGATGCGGGAGGCCTCGCGGACCTTGCGGTCGATCTCGGCCTTGGGCGTCTTCGCCAGGCGCAGGCCGAACGCGATGTTCTCGTAGACCGTCATGTGCGGGAACAGCGCGTAGCCCTGGAACACCATCGCCACGCCGCGCTGCGCGGCGGGCACGTCGTTGACGCGGCGCCCGCCGATCGACAGCTCGCCGCCGCTGACGTCCTCCAGCCCGGCGATCATGCGCAGCAAGGTGGACTTGCCGCAGCCCGAGGGCCCGAGGAACACGCAGAACTCGTGCGCGCCGATTTCCAGGTCGACGTCGCGGATCACCGGCGCCGCGTCGCCATAGGCCTTCCATACATCCTGCAAAACGATGCTGGCCATTCCCGCGTCTCCATGATTTAATTGCGCTCGATGTGTGATTAAGCGCTTAACCTTCCAGCTTCGAAAAAACGATCGTCGAGGCGATCGTCGTTTCCAGGCTCGGGTTGTCTGTCGATCATCGAGCGCGATGTGCCAACTGGCAACTATTTTTCCGCTGTCCCAGATATTGACGTCATGCCGACCCTGACCGAAGTGGCCCGCGCCGCGGGCGTGACACCCGCCACCGTTTCCAACGTGCTGCGCAATCGCGGCCGGGTGGGCGCGAAGACGCGCGAGCGCGTGCTGGCCGCGATCGAGGCGCTGGGCTACCGGCCGCACCTGGCGGCGCGCGCCTTGGCGGAAGGGCGCGCGCCGACCATCGCGCTGATGGTGTCGAGCATCGCCAACCCCTTCTATCCCGAGTTCGCGCTGGCGGTCGAAAGCGCGCTGCGGCGCAGCGGCCGTTTCCTGATCATCTGCAATACCGAGGGCGATCCCGATACCGGCCGCGCCTATCTCGACCAGATCGCCGGCACCTTGTCCGAGGGCGTGCTGGTGATGAACGCGAACCTGCGTTTCGAGGACCTGCACGCCACCGAGGCGCGCGGCGCGGCGGTGGTGCTGTGCATGTGGGAGCGGCCCGATGCGCCGCCGGGGCTGCCCTGCGTGGCGGTCGATTTCCGGCGCGCCGGCGAGCTGGCGGCCAATCACCTGCTCTCGCTCGGACATCGCCGGATCGGCGCGATCGTCGGCAGCAAGGCCTGGGGCATCCACACGGCGCGCTACGAGGGCTTCGTGGCCGCGCTCGATGCGGCGGGTCTCGACGGCGCGGCGGCGCCGATGGTCTACGCGCCCGATACGATGCAGGGCGGCCAGGCCGCAGCGCGCGAACTGCTCGACGCGCATCCCGACCTGAGCGCGCTGTTCACCACCAACGATCTGCCGGCGCTGGGCGCGATCCGCGCGGCGGCCGATGCCGGCATCGCCGTGCCGGCCGAGTTGTCGATCGTCGGCATCACCGACATCCAGCTCGCCAGCGAATTCCGGCCGGCGCTGACCACCGTGACGGTGCCCACCGTCGAGGCGGCCGAGCAGGCGGTGGCCTTGCTCGACGAGTTGATCGCCGCGCGCGACGGCAGCGGTTCCGGCCAAGGCGCCGCGCCGCGCATGTCCGTGAGTTCCGAGCCGCGCCTGGTGGTGCGCGATTCGACCGGGCCGGCGCGTTCGATGCGCGACTAGCGCGCGCGGGCTCGTTGCGTCCGCAACGAACCGCTCCATTCCGTTTCCCGTCATGGCTTGCGCCGCCCATTGCCGGCGGTGGTAATCCTCCGACGATTTCCCTCCTTCCGTCCGACCTTTGTGCGTCGCATCGAGACGCTTGCTCATTGAATGATGTTCGTCATATCATGTTGCATGATGGTCGTCATATTATGGCGATGCGCGGCGCCCGTGAGCCGCGCCCGGCAAGGCGCCGGGGCGTATCACGGGCGCCGCGCGCGCATCCGGCCGCTCCCCGTCAGCCAGGGCCGGGCACCCCGCAGCGGTGTGCCCGACCTGCCAGGCACCCCCGATTACAGGAGTCAAGCATGCAAGACAACAACGCCGCCGCAGGCGATGCCGCGGCAGGGCGCGATGCACCCCGCAAACGACGGATCATTCCTTTCGTCATCCTGACGGTCGTGGTGATCGGCGCGGTGGGTTACGGCATCTACTGGTGGTTGAGCGGACGTTTCTACGAGTCGACCGACGATGCCTATGTCGGCGGCAACGTCACGGTGATCTCGCCGCGCGTCTCGGGCTACGTGGCGCGCGTGCTGGTGGCCGACAACGCGCTGGTCCATGCCGGGCAGCCGCTGATCGAGCTCGATCCTGCCGATTTCAAGGCGCGCCTCGACGCGGCGCAGGCCGAGGTCGACGCGGCCAAGGCGGCGCTCACGCGCCTCGACGCGCAGCACCAGCTGGTGGAGGCCGACATCGCGCAAGCCCAGGCGCAAGCCGATGTCGACACCGCCTCGCTGCAGTTCGCCAATCGCGACGCCGAGCGCTACAGCAATCTCGCCGAATCGCATTCGGGCACGCAGCAGGATTCGCAGCGCGCGCAGACCTCGCTCGACCAGGCTCGCGCCCGCGTGCGCGCCTCGGCGGCGGCGGTCAACGCGCAGCGCCGTCAATTGACGGTGATCGAGGCGCAGAAGGTCGAGGCGCAGGCGCGCGTGGAGCAGGCGCAAGCCTCGATGCGCAATGCCAGGCTCGATAACGGCTACACCACGCTCTACGCGCCGGTCGACGGCTACGTCGGCAATCGCTCCGCGCATCCCGGCACCTACGTGGCGGCCGGCACGCAGCTGATGTCGCTGGTGCCCGCCAAGGGCCTGTGGATCGACGCGAACTTCAAGGAAGACCAGATTCGTCACATGCGCATGGGCCAGGCCGTCGAGATCGAGGCCGACGTCGACTCGGGCCTGAAGATCGAAGGGCACGTGGAGAGCCTGGCGCCCGCCACCGGCTCGGTGTTCAGCGTGATCCCCGCGCAGAACGCCACCGGCAACTTCACCAAGATCGTGCAGCGCGTGCCGGTGCGCATCGCGCTCGATCCGGCCGTCGCCTCGCTCGGCGCGTTGCGTGCCGGGTTGTCGGTGGTCGCCACCGTCGATACCCGATCGGCCGCGCGATGAGCACGCCCGCCCAGGGAGCCGCGAGCGCCCATCCCCCCGTGCTGCCGTTCGCGGTGATGTGCGTGGGCATGTTCGTCGCGCTGCTCGACATCCAGGTGGTGGCCGCCTCGCTGCAGGACATCGGCGGCGGCCTGTCGGCCGGCCAGGACCAGATCGGCTGGCTGCAGACCGCCTACCTGATCGCCGAGATCATCACGATTCCGCTGTCGGGCTGGCTCACGCGCGTGTTCTCCACGCGCTGGCTGTTCGTGGCCTCGGCGATCGGCTTCACGATCGCCAGCATGCTCTGCGGGCTGGCCTGGAGCATCGGCAGCATGATCCTGTTCCGCGCCTTGCAGGGCATGCTCGGCGCGTCGATGATCCCCACCGTGTTCACCTCGTCCTTCCACTACTTCCAGGGCAAGCGCCGGCAGATGTCGGCCGCGGTGATCGGCACCATCGCGGCGGTGGCGCCGGCGCTCGGGCCGGTGATCGGCGGCTGGATCACCGACACCATGTCGTGGCGCTGGATCTTCTACATCAACGTGATACCGGGCCTCTTGGTCGCGCTCGGGGTGGCGACCATGGTCCGCATCGACGAGCCGGACATCTCGCTGCTCAAGGACGCCGACTATCCCGGCATCGTGCTGATGGCGGTGTTCCTCGGCTTCCTCGAATACGTGCTGGAGGAAGGCTCGCGCTGGAACTGGTTCGACGATGCCGACATCCGCCACTCGGCCTGGATCTCCGGCATCGCCGGCGTGCTGTTCGTGTGGCGCAGCCTGGTGTACGCGCATCCGGTGGTGGACCTGCGCGCATTCTCCAACCGCAACTTCACGATCGGCTGCATCCTGTCCTTCATCACCGGCATCGGCATCTTCAGCACCATCTACCTGCTGCCGCTGTTCCTCGGCTACGTGCGCGGCCTGTCGGCGCTGCAGACCGGCGCGATCGTCTGCGCCACCGGGCTCGGCGGCTTCCTCGGCGTGCCGGCCTACATGTCGCTCGCCAACCGGGTCGACACGCGCTACCTGATGATGTTCGGCCTCGCCATGTTCGGCCTGTCGATGCTGAGCTTCGCGCAGATCACGCACGAGTGGGGCGGCGACCAGTTGTTCTGGCCGCAGATCATCCGCGGCCTGCCGCAGGTGTTCGCGGTCGCGCCGGCCGTCACGCTCGGGCTCGGCAGCCTGCCGATGGCGCGCGTGAAGTATGCGAGCGGCCTGTTCAACATGATGCGCAACCTGGGCGGCGCGGTCGGCATCGCGATCTGCGGCGCGATCCTCAACAACCGCACGAACTTCCACTTCGAGCGCATCGCCAGCGCGCTGACGAGCAGCAATGCCGCCATGCAGTCGCTGCTCGACGGCTCGCAGGCGAGCTTCGGGCAGGCCTTCGGCGACACCGCGCACGCGGCCTCGGCCACGCTGCTGCAACTGCGCTCGCTGGCGTTCCGCGAAGCCTCGACGATGGCCTACGCGGATGCGTTCCTGGTGATCGGCGCGGCCTTCGCGCTGGCCGTCCTGCTGGCCCCGATGCTGCGCAAGGTAGGTGCGCCGCCGCCCCCGAGCCGCGACTCCGGACACTGACATGGATGCGAACAAGATGGTTTCGATGAATACCGAGCGGCGCCTGCCATGGCGCGCACTCGCGCCGGCCGCGCTGGCGAGCCTGCTGCTGGCGGGCTGCATGGTCGGCCCCGACTATCACCGGCCCGAGCTGGCGATGGCCGACCACTATCATTCCGGCGCCGCGCTCGGCCAGCTCGCGAGCGACGGCAACGCCGACCTGGCCCGCTGGTGGCGCGGCTTCGACGATCCGGTGCTGACGCGCATCGTCGAGCGCGTGCTGGCGCAGAACCTCGACCTCGAGGCGGCCCAGGCGCGCGTGATCCAGGCGCGCGCGGCGGCGGGGCAGGCCGCCACCGGCTGGTTGCCGCAAGGCAGCCTGGACGGCAGCGTCACCGAGCAGCGCCAGTCGCTGGTGAGCCCGTTCGGCACCGTGGCGAGCCAGTTCCCCGGCTACAAGCGCAACATCACGGTCGAGCAGATCGACGTGGGCGCGAGCTGGGAGCTCGATCTGGCGGGCGGCCTGCATCGCCAGGCCGAGGCGCTGCGCGACGAGGCCGACGCGGCCGAGGCCTCGCGCATGGGCACGCGCGTCTCGGTGGTGGCCGAGGCCGCCGACGCCTACTTCCAGCTGCGCAGCGCGCAGGCCGCGATCGTGCTGCTGCGCGAGCAGATCGATACCGACCAGGCCTATGTGCGCGTGATGGACGACCGGGTCCACCAGGGCGTCGCGCTCGATCGCCAACGCGACGACGCCGAGGCCACGCTCGCGCAGGATCGCGCGCTGCTGCCGGGGCTGCGCACGCTGGCCGAGCGCCAGCGCAACCGGCTCGACGTGCTGATGGGCGACGCGCCCGGCACCAACGCCGCCGCGATCGGCGATATGCCGCCCGACATGTGGGTCTCGCCGGGGCTGCCGGCCGACCTGCGCCCGGCCGACCTGTTGCGGCGGCGGCCCGACGTGATCGCGGCCGAGCGCAAGCTGGCCTCGTCGACGGCCGGCATCGGCGCGGCGCTCTCGCAGTATTACCCGGACATTTCCTTGTCCGGGCTGCTCGGCTTCGACCGCATGAACAACGGCAGCCTGTTTACCGCGCGCGCCTTCGAGCCCACCGCGCTGGCCGGGCTGCACTGGCGCCTGTTCGATTTCGGCCGCGTCGATGCCGAGGTCACGCAGGCCAAGGGGGCGCGCGCCGAGGCCTTCGCGCGCTACCGGCAATCGGTGCTGCGCGCCAGCGAGGATGTGGAGAACGCGCTGGTGGCGCTGGCCGAGGCCGGCGAGAACACCGATCAGTGGCGCGCGGCGGTGGGCGCGAACAGCCGCGCCGAGCAATCGGCGCAGCGCAGTTACCAGCAGGGCGCGGCCGCCGAGGGCGACCTGCTGCTGCGCCGGCGCAGCCTGCTGGAGGCGCGCCGCGCCTGGGTGCTGGCCAGCGGCGATCGGGCGCGCGCCACGGTGGCGGCCTATCGCGCGCTGGGCGGCGGCTGGGTGCCGGAAGCGCCGCACGATTCGCACGAGGCGGCGCTGGCCAGCAATGCATCGGCATCGACCGCGCCCGCGGCGGGTACGTCGCACGCGAACGCGATGCCGTAAGGGCCGCGCGCCCGCTTGCCCGGCCTCGCTCGGCGAATCGGGGCGGGGTCGCGGCAGAGGGCGGCGTGGTATGTTGTAGCGTTATTTGGCGAGGTGAGACGGATGCGATACAGCCCCGAGCACAAACGGGAAAGCCGCAATCGCGTGCTGGCGGCGGCGGCGCGCGCGATCCGCGAACAGGGTCCGGACAACGTCAGCGTGGCCGCCGTGATGGCCGAGGCGGGTCTCACGCATGGCGGGTTCTACGCGCATTTCGCATCGAAGGGCGCGCTGATCGTGGCGGCCATCGACTTCATGTTCGACGAGACCGCCGCGCGCCTGGACAAGCGCATGCACGGCAAGTCGCCGCGCGAGGCGCTGCTCGCCTATATCGACCACTACCTGTCGGCCACGCATTGCGCCGCGCGCAATACGGGTTGCCCGATCGCCGCGCTCGGTTCGGATATCCCGCGCCTCGACGACGAGACGCGCGCCGCCTTCGCGCGCGGCATGGAGCGGCAGCAGGAGCGCATCGCGGGGCAACTGCAGTTGCTCGGTTACGAGGATGCCGATTCGATGGCGCGCTCGATGCGCTCGGAGATGTTCGGCGCGCTGCTCAGCGCGCGGCTGGTGGACGGCGAGGCGCGCGAGGAGATTCTGGAGACCTCGCGGCGCGTGCTGTTGAAGCGGTTTCATCTGGAAACCGAAGCGGTGGAGTGAGTTGGGGGTGCATCGGTGCGCGCCGCGAGTCATTCGCGATATCGATGCACCTCGACGCGATCCGCGACATGTGCCAGCCAGTCGGCGTAACTCGTCGCCACCTGTTCGCGTTCCGGATCGTCGTGCCAGATGCGAATCACCTGTCCGAACGTGCCCCCAGGCGCTGGATCGAGATCGAGGCATAGGTGATTGCCGCTACCGTCGTGCGTGAAAGGAATCCACCCTGGGTTGTACCAATCGTCTCGTATGCCCGGTTCGGGCTCGGAACTCATGCCGTCGAAATCACCGCTGTCGGCCAGCCCTCTCCAGATTGACCATTGAACAAGGATGTCTCGCGCGCTCAACAAGCGGTCGCTATCAACCAGCGCGTTATGCGGTTGCACCTGGCCATCATGCATGCGCAGGCTGTCGAGCAAGGCCTGGGGCAGGGACGCCTGGGTAGCGGCTTGCAACCGCGCGATATCGTCGTCGTTCGCCGGTTCGTTGAAACCTCCCGGCAGCAGTCCTGGACAAGCGAATATCGCTGCCTCGATGCGTCGCCAGACCAAGGGAAGATCGGCAGACGGCAGCGACGGGGCGGACGATATGCTGTCGACCGTCGACGAGGGTGCTTCTTTCCGTGATGCGATGGCCGGCATCGTGGGATGAAGGAGGATATCGGGAGAGGTCCGATCCAATCGAAGAAACAGGACCGGGCTTCCTGATTCGATCGACTTGTCACCGGCCGGGATTGCCACGAGCACATCCGCATTCGCGACGCCGCTAATTTGACCTTCCCCCTGGAACGGTAGCAATTTGATCGATGACCTGCCGTCCGCGCCGAGATCCCGGTTACCCCATCGCATCGCATTGAACTCGGAATCTCGCTCGACCGAGTGCGCGACGATGCCGGTTTCCCACTGCGGGCCGGGCATCGCGACATGTTCCAGCAGGCCGAGCACATGCGCCGCCACGGTATGTAGGCCGATGGCCACGGCACCGATGTGGCCCGGGAAATTGAGCAGCGTGGCTTGATCGTAGGCGGTCAGCGTCTGCGTGCCGCCTGGTGTGCCGTCGGGCCGCAACCGCGGAATGGTCCATCGCTTTGACGGCGAGCGATCCTCGCTCCGTCCGAGATCGAATCGTCCGGCAGGCGATTGCTTGATGTCGATGGTCATTCGCGCATTTGTATACTGCGTCTGCCCGTTCAGACCACGGGTCTGAAATGGCGGACTACCGGGCAACCCGGCACCGATGATCAGGTCGTAGCGCTTCGACAACTCGGAAAGCCGCTGCTTGAAAAGCTGTTCGTCGTGCTGCACTGCATGTGGCGCCTGAATCGGGTTCGGTGGCGTGAGGTACTCGACCGCGGGAACCTCGTAACCCCACTGGCGCAACACCGCGCGCACGTAGGCGCCAGTCGCGTCGGGCCGTCGCCAGGGCTCGCGCACGGCTTCCGACATGGCCCGATCGTGGCCGACGATCAGGACGCCGATGCGCGGGCGTTTGACCACGTTCACTTCACGCAAGCCAGCGGCGATCAGCGCCAACTGATGGCGAGGGCCAAGACGCGTCCCCTTGGAAACCACCACCTCGCCCTGCCGATATTCGCTACCCGTCGTGACGACATTGCGCGATTCCGGCAACGGATACTGCAAAACCAGATAGGGCTGCTCATTACGGTATGCAGGCCGATGCTCGACATGCGAGGCAACGGTGTCCGCATGTTCGGGGAGTGGAAACCAGGCGGCGGCTTCGGCTGCTCGTCCCATCTGAAGTGCGCGGGACGCGGGGCTGGCATCGCCGGTCAGCAGCAGGCGCAATCCCGAGTCGACGCGTAACTCGGCAGGCTGGCGCGCTGTCGCGGCTGCCGTGTCGGCTGCGCGCAACGCATAGCCGTCGCAACTCGCCAACGCGACTGCCGGTACGTCACCGGGCGCAACGATATCGATTGCCGTGACACGCGCCAAGGCGTCCTCGACCGTGACTGTTTCAATCAACATCGCGCCTGGGACGGCATGTGCGCATAGCTCGTAGGCCTGTTTCAGCCAGGCAGGGAAGACTGCTTGTTCGCGCATACGTTCCTCGAATGCCATATCACGGCTCGCGGGGCTAATCGCGAATCGCATTTCCTTGGGGATGCGACAGAATCGGAGATCATCGCTTCGTCGCGCTTGCGCATCGACGTCGATGTGCAATGGTTGATTATCGGGCATGCATTGCCGCAAGTAGATGATGTCGAGGAATGAGTCTGCTCGACGCTCATTGCCTTTGTCGATTCGATGTCCCGTCGATTTCTCGTTCGTGACGTTCTCGCGATATTCCTTGTCGGTTCGCCTCTTGCATAGGAATATGCATCACCGGACCGGCTGGGGCGCATTGGAAGGATTCGTTCCATCTGGTTGTTTTTGTTTGACGAGAACAATACATTCTAGGCGCAACGAGAGGGATGATTTCGATGACGTCAAGGTTTCGGCGCGCGTTGATTGGCGCGATCGCGCGAGTGTCGGTCGCGCTGCTGTTTGTTTCAGGCATTGCAACCGGCGCCCGGGCTCAGCAGATGGATTTCGGCGGCATGTACGGCATGGGCGGAACGCCGTCGGGTACCTATTTCAACAACCCGGCCACCCATGCGCCGTCCTGCCCGGCGGGCTATACCGCTTATCAGGTGCTCGGCACGTCCAACGTGGACTGGCCAGCCTTCTGGTGCGGGCGTCCGCATGTCAGCGGTGTCGATTCGCTATTCGATTTTGGCGGAACCTACGCTTATTCATCGAGCACGGCCCAGGGTGCCGTGCCTTGGAAAGGCTATAACGCCTACGTCAATCCGTTCACTCATACGGATACCTGTCCACCGGGATATTCGAGCAGCCAGGTTCTGGGCACACCGAACGTCGACAACACGCTGTACTTTTGCTATCGGCCCCATCAGGCAAGTGGCCCGTCGATGACATTCGGCGGCATGACGGGAGACGGGCTGCCGCCTTATCCGAATCCGGCCACCGGCACCAGCTACACCTGTCCCCAGGGTTATGTGCGATACAGCGCCTACGGAACGCCTGGCGTCGATTATGCGATCTTCTACTGCGGAATCGCGGTCGATGCGTCGTCCGTCAAGGCCGGCGATGGCTCGCTTGGCATTGGCGAGCCATTGGTATCGAATACCATTGTCAACAACTGGGGACTGCAGGATCAGATCAATGGCATCCTCTCGCTCCATCCGCGTGTCGTGAGGATGTGGATGTTGAGTTGGCAGGAATTCAGCGGCATATCGGCCGGTGTCGTTCAGCCGAATCCCGCCAACCTGGCGCTCTACCAGCAGTCCGTCGATCAACTGGTGCGGGCCGGTGTGACCGTGGTGGGAATGGACAACTCCTATCCATCCTGGATGACCGGCTCCAGCACGACGGCCGATTCGGCGAGCATTCCGTGCCCGGGCAGCGGTGCGCCCTACACCACATTTCTCGCCAACTGGCAGGCTACCTGGAAGGCACAAGCGCTGGCATTTCCCGGCATCGCCCAATGGGAAATCGGAAACGAGCTCAATGGCGCAAGGACGCTGTTGCCGATCCAGACCGGCGCCGGTTCGTGCGGCAAGACGACGTTCAATTATGCCGATCGCCTCAGGATTGCCCTCGATCTCATGTACTGGGGAGATCGCGGCGTCAAAGCTGGTAATCCGGGCGCAACGGTGTACATGCCGGCCGCTGCGCCTGTCACGGCGGATGACATTGCCTCGAACGATCCGAGCCTGAATGGAATCGCGAGGTATCTGGGCGACATCTACCGGGCCATCGCCGCGAATGGCGCTCTGTCGACGAACAAGCGTGACTATTTCGACGGGGCGAACTGGCATCCCTACATCGCCCAGGACGCCACCATGAGCACCTGGGTTGCCACCAACCAGGCGGTGCACGATGTCCTGGCAAGCAATGGGGACGGCGGCATTCCGGTCCTGCTGTCGGAGGACGGCTATACCACGCCCAACACCTCGGCTTCGCAGCAAGCCATGCTCGACACGATCAATCTCACGCAGACTAACCTGCCCTGGGTCAGGTACCTGATCTGGTTCAGGGCGTTCGCCAACAGCCCGGATCCGGAATACGCCATCCTGCTTGGATTCCCGTTCCAGCAAACCTTGTCGTCCCAGGTGTTTTGCCAATTCACCGGATGCGGCAATCTCCCGTATCGGCAGTATTGACACGGGAGCAGGCCTCACGCCACGAGACCCGAGCGGCGGATGGCCCGCGCCGCGAATCTCGTCGATAATCGCTCGTCGTCCAATTACAAAATCTCACCGCGAGGGCCGCAAGATGCAAAAACGAAAATGGATGGGGGCTGCCGGCTGGCTGCTGGCAGCGATGCTTGCGTGGCTGCCGGCAGCATGGGCTACGCCCACCGACGTGTCGGCTGGTTCTTTTGTCTTCCTCAGCCCGGAAACCGCCTGCGCGGCGAGCCCGCAGAATTGCATCACCACCAACCCCGCGGCGGCGGGGACGGCGGTCGATGCGCTGGTCCAGGCCGGTGGCGCATTCTTCCTGCTGCCGTCCCTGGGCGCGAACGATTCGAAGGAGCTCGAATCCGCCATTGCATCCCGCCACAAGAAATTCCTCAGCTTCGAGGAATGGGCCTTCCAGGCGGCGCGAGTGTCTGGGAAGTTCAATTGCACGTCCTATAAGACCCATCGCATCGACCCGTTCCTGTTGCCCTTGAAGGCTGCCTATCCCGACGCGTTCTACGGCTTCAATCTTGCCGACGAGCCCGGCAGCTCGGTCCATGAAGAGTTGGGACAACTGCGCGCCTGCCTGAAGCAGCAACCCGAATTCGCGTCGATGAAGATCTTCGTCAACCTCAGCCCGGCCAATGCGAATTCGGCGGCACTGACCGACTACCGTTCGCCCAATGCCGACATCCTGTCTCCGGCCGAGTACGGGGTGGACTGCAGCAGCAATACAGTTGCCAACCGCAGCCTCGCCAACATGGTGATTGCCAATTACGGCGCCTATGTCCGTTCGGCCGTGAACAATATCGGGCCGGACATCCTGGCGTTCGACAATTATCCGTTTACGCCTGCTTTCGATACCTGCTCCGCGGCGCGCGAATTGATCACCAGCGAGAACATGAGCAATATCGCCGGCATCGCGCGTGCCGCCGGCATTGCCTCGGTCGCCTACCTCCAGAACATGCGCACGCCGCCCGGCGTCACCCCGGTGAGATTCGACAGCGCGGGATTCCACGCGCTGCGCTGGTACTCGGCCTGGTTCTTCACGTTCGGCGGGCAGGGTTTCGCGAACTTCCTCAGTCATGACGCGTCGGCGAGCGTCGCGGGAATCCCGATGCAGGGCATGCTCTCGATCGACAACACGCCGCGCGATCTGCTCAACGAGCAGCAGTCCACCTTCGGGATGAACAGCCAGGTCCAGGCGAACCTCCAGGGATATCCGTTCCAGGATTTCGTCGCGCCCTGGTTGGGTGTCAACACCGGCACCGTGATCGGCTGGCTGCCCTCGACGGATCTGATGGCGGGCGAATATGGCACGCCGGCCGGCGGCCGCGTGATGCTCTTCATCGCAAGCCGGCCGATCACGGGCACCGTCGGCACGACGCTCGGGCTCAATCAATGGTGGGCGAAGATCGAGCAGCTCGATTTCAATACCGGCACGTGGAAGGTGGTGGGCACCAGCACCAATGCCATCACGGTGTCGCTGGGCGATTTCCCGGGCGCGCTCTATCGTCTATCGAGCCAGCCCTGAACGAAGGGCGGACCTCGGTCCGCCTCACCCCTCCCGCCGATTCCCATGCTCGTCCCGCTCCCGCGCGGGCGGCATGTGCAGCAAGGCCTCGACCCGCTCCATCCTCTGCCGGGCCAGCTCGGGCTGCCGGCTCACCATGCTGATCACCAGCATCTCGCAGAGCGCGAGCGCCGGCACCGAGCTCTCCAGCACCTCGTAAGGCCGCCCGTGCACGCGCAGCACCACCTCGGCGAAGGCGCCGATCGGCGACATCCATTCGTCGGTCAGCAGCAGGATCCGCGCGCCCTGCCGATGCGCGGTGGCGGCGAACTCGATCACCGATTCCTGGTAGCGGCGGAAGTCGAGCAGCAACAATAGGTCGCCGGGCCCGATGTCGGCGAGGATGCCCCACGACGAGGCCAGGTCGGGCTGGATCAGCGCCACGTTCGGCCGCGTGTAGGCGAGCGAATAGGCCAGCGAGGACGCCAGGAACGACGAATAGCGCCCGCCGCCGCAATGCACGCGCAGGCGCTCGTCCGACAGCAGCGCGACCGCGCGCCCGAAGGCGGCCTCGTCGAAATGCGCCTTGGTGTCCTGCAGCGAATCGGTCAGCCGGTCGAGCATCGAAGCCGGCGTCGGCTCGCCGCTCAACTCCGAGCGCGGCATGTCCATCCGGCTCAGCGGCGAATTCATGGCCGCGTCGATCTCCGCGTGCAGCGCCTGCTGGAAGGCCGAATAACTGTCGAAGCCGAGCTTGAGCGCGAAGCGGAACACGGTGGGCGCGCTCACGCCGGCCCGCTCGGCCACCTCGGCGATCGGCAGCAGCCCGAGGCTCGGGTAGCGCTCGAGCAGCGCCGCGGCGATCCGGTGCTCGGAGGCGGTGAAATCGGGCGGGGCCGACAGCAGGGTGGTGCGGATCGTCTTGCTCATGGTGCCGGTTTCGCTTGCCGCCTATATGGATGGAGAGGAGAGGGCCTGTAACAGACATTACATCCTGCCCGCGAGGAAAAGGCGAGGCAAGGGCGTCGAGCGCGGGTATACACCGGGATTTTGTCCACATATTGCACATGCTACGATCGCCGTCATTCCGATATGTACCGAACGTTACATCCATCGGCAAGGCGGGCAGGCGCATTTCCGGGGGGATCGCGGCTCGGCCGTGAACCCGTCCCCCATGGAGCGCTTATCCGATGCGGCGATTTCTTCTCGTAGCCACCGTCCTGACGCTGGCCGTCCAATCGATTGCCCAGGCGGCATCCGAGCCCGCCGTCGAGGCGCAGCACGGCATGGTGGTGTCCTCGCAGCATCTGGCCTCCGAGATCGGCGTGCAGATCCTCAAGCAGGGCGGCAATGCCGTCGACGCGGCGGTGGCGGTCGGCTACGCGCAGGCCGTGACCAACCCCTGCTGCGGCAACATCGGCGGGGGCGGCTTCATGACCCTGCACCTGGCCGACGGCCGCGACCGCTTCATCAATTTCCGCGAGAAGGCGCCGGCCGGCGCCTCGGCCAACATGTACCTCGACGAGGCCGGCAACGTGAAGCCCGGCGAGAGCCTGTACGGCTATCGCGCGGTCGGCGTGCCGGGCACGGTGGCGGGCCTGAACCTGGCCGAGCGCAAATACGGCAAGCTCACGCTGCGCCAGGTGATGGCGCCGGCGATCAAGCTCGCCCGCGACGGCTTCGTGCTCACGCGCGGCGATACCGACATCCTCGATACCACCACCAAGCGCTTCCGCAGCGATCCGGACGCGGCGCGCATCTTCCTGCGCGCCGACGGCTCGTCGCTGCAGCCGGGCGACCGGCTGGTGCAGAAGGATCTCGCGGCGACGCTCGAGAACATCGCCCGGCACGGCGACGAGGCCTTCTATCACGGCAGGATCCCGCAGGTGGTCGAGGCGGCCTCGAAGCAGGGCGGCGGCGTGATCAGCGCGGCCGACTTCGCCGCCTATCGCGCCGAGGACACCGAGCCGCTCAAGTGCGACTATCGCGGCTACACCTTCATCTCGGCGCCGCCGCCGAGCTCGGGCGGCGTCACGCTGTGCGAGACGCTGAACATCCTCGAAGGCTACGACATGCGCGCGCTCGGCTACCACTCGGCCGCGGCGGTGCACTACATGACCGAGGCGATGCGCCATGCCTACCTGGACCGCAACACCCTGCTGGGCGACCCGCACTTCATCGACAACCCGCTCGACAAGCTGCTGAGCAAGGACTACGCGGCCGAGCTGCGCAAGACCATCAGCGAGGACAAGGCCTCTTCCTCGAAGGACGTGATCCCGGGCTTCAGCGTGCATGAGAAGCCGGAAACCACCCACTACTCGATCATCGACGCCGACGGCAACGCGGTCTCGACCACCTACACCGTCAACGGCCGCTTCGGTGCCGTGGTGATCGCGCCGGGCACGGGCTTCTTCCTCAACGACGAGATGGACGACTTCACCGTCAAGGTGGGCGTGCAGAACCTGTTCGGCCTGGTGCAGGGCACGCGCAACGCGATCGCGCCGGGCAAGCGGCCGCTCTCGTCGATGGCGCCCACGGTGGTGACCAAGGACGGCAAGACCTTCATGGTGATCGGCTCGCCGGGCGGCTCGCGGATCATCACGATCACGCTGGAAACCGCGCTGAACGTGATCGACTACGGGATGGCGCCGCAGGACGCGGTGGACGCGCCGCGCATCCATCATCAGTGGCTGCCCGACGAGGTCTATTACGAAACCATGGGCCTGTCGCCCGACACGCTCGCGATCCTGCGCAAGATGGGCTACAAGATGGTCGAGCAGACCCCCTGGGGCGCCGCCGAACTGGTGCTGGTCGGCCTGCCCGGCACCGAGGTGGCCAGCCGCGTCAGCTCGGGCAACGATTCCTCGGTGTCCGGCATCGTGCGGCCCGGCTTCATCTACGGCGCGAACGATCCGCGCCGTCCCGCCGGCGCGGCGGTCGGCTACTGATCGATCGCTGTCGCCGCCTCGCCCCGCCGATATCGCGGCGGGGCGGCTCTCTCGGCTCTCTCTTCTCCCGCGGGCGCATCCGATGACGATGCGCCCGTGTCTTTTCCGGCGGCCCGATTCCTTCGCGGGCGCTCGATCGTTGACGCTGGTGGAACAGTGATGCCCATTCCGGGCGGATGATCTTTGCGGCGCGCTCGCGCATCATCGATGCCAGTCCCCGGTACCGACCGGGAGCCCCGTTCGGCAAGGCGGGCCCGCGCATCGTGGGCGTCCCGCCTGCCACGACCCGCTGGAGTCCCGCTCGATGCCGCGCCGCCTGCTTCGCCTGTTCCCGAGTTTCGTCGCGCTGCTGGCGATGCTCGGCATGACCGCCTGCAGCGGCAAGCCCGAACCCGACGCCGCCCGGAACCTGACCATGAAGCCCTCCGTCACCTATCTGCACCTGCTGCGGCATACGCCGTTCTTCACCGCGCTGTCGACCGAACAACTGCAATGGACCATCGACCATTCGCGCGAATGGGAAGCCCAGGCCGGCGCCGTGATCGCCACCTGCGACGAGGCCGTCGACACCGATGCGCCCTACTGGATCCTGCTCGACGGCGGCTGGCGCGTCGAGGCACGCGATCGCGCGTTTCCGGCCGGGCACGCCGATCCCGGCAAATGGTTCAGTGCAACCGTGGCGAACGGTGCGTCCTGTCGGCTCGTCACCACCGAGACCAGCTACGTGATGCGCATCGAACGCCAGGAAATGCAGCAGATGCTGGCGCGCGGTTTCGGGTTCGGCGCGCATCTCGAGGCGGGGGAGGCTTACTACCGGCGCTTGTTCGCCGGCGAGTGAGCCGGGCGCGCGATCACGATGTCCGGATCATGTCTGCATGGATCTTTCGCGCCGGCATGACAATCCAGGTCGTTTTTCGCGACATTGTTTCGTGTCGCCGAGCGAAACCGGTGCGGCCGCCCGAAGGCTCGGGCCTGCTACACGAAACTCGACAAAATTGTTCCCGGCTTCCGCTCAACTTCCGAGGCTCGATGCCGTTAATCCTGCCGACAAATCAGGTTGCGCCCACACGCATGGCGCGCAACGCCTTGGGGAAGGAAGTCATGAACATACAGTCGGGTTCCGGCAATACCGCGGCCGGATCGATCTCGTCTGTCACCTCCACATCGCGTACCGGCAACGGACGTGCGATGCGGATGACGACGAGCCAATCGAACGCGACGGCACGCGCGGCCGTCAGCCATGCCGCGTCGACGCAGAACGCGTCGATGCAAAACACCGGCACGCAGCAGGGCAGCAAGACCGGCACGCAAAACGGCGGCAAGCCCGCCGGCAATTCGACCAGCACCGCGAATACCTCGAATACCGCGAACGGCTCGAAAGCCGCGAGCGGCGCGAATGGCTCGAAAGGCGCGAACGGCAGTAACAGCAGCAGTTCGATCACCGACGATCCGAACTGGCTGCCCAAGCTCAGGAAAAGCATCTCGGGCTGGCGCCAGCAACTGGCCGACGCGCACCATCGCTGGTGGACCTCGCGCCACGATCGCGGCGCACGCAATGCCGCCCGCAAGGACGAGCGCACGCTGCAGGCGTCGATCGCCAGCGCGAACCAGTTCATCGATACCGAGCTGCGCAGCGAACGCATCCGCGTCGGCTCGAAGATCAACACCAGCGCCTGAGGCACGCGTCGACGGCCGCGCCATGCAATGCGCGGCCGCCGCGCCGTCTCTCCATTCGCCAGGAGAACCAGCATGATCATCCCGCCGGGATCCACCAGTTACACGAGCGCCTTCGATACCTCCTCCTCGGGCACCGGCAACGGCGACCGCGACAGGCAACGCCGGGCCGAGGCAGCGGCAGCGGCCGCGGCCGGCACGGCCAACGCGGCGAATGCTGCGTCTGCCGGCAAGGGGGCGCCGCCCGTGAGTTCCGCCGGTGCCATCGGCAGCGATGCCGCCGGCAAGGCAGCGGCGGCGACGTCGCCGAACCCGGCGTCCACCGCAGCCACCACAGCCTCGACCAGCGCATCGAGCGACTCGAAGTCCTCGAATGCTTCCACGTCCTCAGGCACGTCACCCGCCGCGAGCACCGCGAAACCGGGCAAATCCGGCGGCGCGGCGGGCGCGAGCGGCAGCGGCCAGTCGAACAGCGGCGTCGCCTTGGTCGAGCAGGTGATCAAGCGGCTGGAGCAGATGCTCAAGCAGGTGGAGAAGCAGCTCGCCCAGGCCCACAACGAGACCGAGCGACAGGCCCTGCTGCAGGAGATCGAACTGATCAGCGGCCAGTTGCAGCAGGCACTCGCGGCGCTGTCGAAGGCCATGAACGGCCAGACGGGCGGCGCGACCTCGGTGGACATCCACGCCTGAGCGGCGGCGCTGCTATTTCTCGATCATGGCATCGACGAAGCGCGCGGCACGGCGGTCGAATTCCCGAAAATCCGCGCCGCAGGTCTTCCTGACGAGAAACCGGAACAGGTAGCGGCCGGCGACGACGTGCTCGAATTCGTAGTTGGCCGACCATGCCCCGGCGTCCCGGACGCTGACGGTGTCGCCGAACGCGTCGTCGAACACACGATAGCGAATCGGCGTGGACACGCTCGCGGCCGAATCGGCATACAGCCGGAACCCGTCCTGATCGGCAAGCCGGTAAGCGCCCGCTGCTGCCTGCTGCGCCTGGTCGGGCCCGCGGGGAACACCCATCACCACCAGGTGATCGCCTGGCGGGCAGGTGGTGGCGCTGCTGAATTCGAGTCCCGGGATCGGGCGGTTGATGGCGAAGAAGCCGGTGTTGACGATCGGCGTGAGATCGCCGGCGATCGTGAATGTCTGGCGGGAGCCGTCATTGGCCGGGATGTTCACGTGGATCGACTTCGCGGAAGCCTCGGCAGCCTGTTGCCGATACGTCCAGCCCCAGGCCAGCAGGATCGCGGCAAGCGTGGCGACACACCACCAGGTCTTTTTCATTGCGTATCGGCCCCGTGCTCTCTCATTGGTCTTGATTCGATGGCGCAATCGCCGGCGGGGCCGGCGACGCATCGATAGTGGCGAATATACGATATTGCGCGCGAGTCTATCCGCGCATCGGGGCGGGGCCGCCCCGACCGCGAGTCACACGCCGGCGGCTCAAGCCCCGCGCGGCGCGAGCAGCCGCTCCGCCACGCCCACGATGTCGCGCATCGCGTGCTGCAAATGCTCGCGCAACAGCGCGGCGCCGCCGCGCACGTCGCGCGCGCGGCTCAGCTCGATCATCTCCAGGTGCTCGCGACGCGTGTGCTCGCGAATCGGCACGTTCACCACCTGAAAACGGAAATAGCGCTCGTTGCGATCGTTGAGGCGGCGCAGCGTCTCGATTGCCAGATCCAGCCCCGAAGGCGCGTAGAGCGTTTCATGGAAACGCCAGTTCAACTGCCCCCAGGTGGTTTCGGTCGCCTCGTCCATCTGCAGGACCAGCGCGCGGGCGGCCTCGAAGGTCGTCTCGCTGGAGGCCGGCATCGCGCGGCCGAAGATCCAGGGTTCGAGGCGCAGGCGGATCTCGAAGGTCTCGCGCACCTCGTCGGCCGAGATCGCGCAGACATAGGCGCCCTTGTGCGGAATGATCGTCACGAAGCCCTCGCCCTGCAGGCGCGTGATCGCCTCGCGCACCGGCACGCGGCTCACGCCGAGTTCCTCGGCCAGCGCTTCCTGGCGCAGCGGCGCGCCGGGCGGCAGCTCGCCGCGCAGGATCTTGCCGCGGATCGCCTCCAGCGCGAGATCGACGGTGGTCGAACGGACCAGCTTGCCGGAGGACGGCGAGCGGGCAGGGGAGGAGCCGGGCGGCTCGGACAGGTCTTGCATCGTCATCGTGATTCCTGAATTACAGGCCAGATCATGCCACAGACAGTGCTTGACACCAAAAAACGCGTACAGCATATTGGATACAATCTACAGTGTTCAGGATATCGCAACACGCTGACAGGTTCGATCCGGCCCCGCGGGCCGATCCCCCATTCCTTTCAAGAGGTCAAGGCTCATGCGCTGGAGCAGGACATTTACGGTGGTGAACTGCCACGCCGAAGGCGAGGTCGGCAACGTGGTGACGGGGGGCGTGTTCGACGTGCCCGGCACCAGCATGTTCGAGAAGATGATGTACCTGGAGGAGCAGGCCGACGAACTGCGCCGCATCGCCATCTTCGAGCCGCGCGGCTCGGCGAACCAGAGCGTGAACTTCATCCTGCCGCCCACCGACCCGCGCGCGCAGATGGGCTACGTGATCGCCGAATCGACCGAATACCCGGCCATGTCGGGCTCGAACACCATGTGCGTGGCCACCGTGCTGCTCGAGACGGGCATCCTGCCGATGGTCGAGCCGGTCACCAACCTGCTGCTCGAATCGCCGGCCGGGCTGATCTCGATCCGCTGCGAATGCTCGAACGGCAAGGTCACCAAGGTCGAGTTCACCAACCAGCCGGCCTTCGCCAACCATCTCGACCAGATGATCGAGGTGGAGGGCGTGGGCACGCTGAAGGTGGACGTCGGCTACGGCGGCATGACCTACGTGATCGTCGACGCCGAGGCGCTCGGCTTCGGCATCACGCCCGACGAGGCGCGCGAGCTGTGCGAACTCGGCCAGATCATCAAGGCCGCCGCCGCCGAGCAGCTGCCCTCGCCGCATCCGCTCAATCCCTACATCAAGGGCATCACGCAGACCGAATTCGTGCTGCCGGTGCGCCGCGAGAACGGCGTGCTGAAGTCGCGCAACACCGTGATCGTCTCGCCGGGCCGCTGCGATCGCTCGCCCTGCGGCACCGGCACCTCGGCGCGGCTCGCGGTGCTGCACGCGAAGGGGCTGATCAGCGTCGGCGAGACCTTCGTGCACGAGTCGATCATCGGCTCCATCTTCGAAAGCCGCATCGCCTCGCTGACCAAGCTCGGCGATCGCCCCGCGGTGGTGCCGGTGGTATCGGGGCAAGCCTGGATCAGCGCGATCTCGCAGGTCGGCGTCGATCCGACCGACCGCTTCCAGACCGGTTTCACGCTGTCGGATACCTGGCTCGAGGCCGTCGACGACAAGCTGATCAAGTCGCGCCAGTAAGCCGCAAGGCATCGATCGACCACGCGGCGCGAGCGCGTATCGTCACGGAGGACACAGCAAGGCACGGCAGGATCGGAACCGTGGGTTCCGCTCATTTTGTTATTGAGGATTCCGGATCGTTACGGCACCTGGAGCCAGGCCGCCGCCCCGGCTCTCCAGTTGTTGAACCAACCCGTAGGACATGACATGAACAATCTGACCAAGGCAGTGGCAGCGTGCAGTCTTTGCGTGGCGTCGGCGTGGGCGATGGCCGACTCGACCGTGACGATCGGGCTTTCCGGCCCGCTGACGGGCCCCCAGGCCGGCAGCGGCAAGGACAACGAGAACGGGGCGAAGCTGGCGATCGCCGATCTCGATGCGAAGGGCATCACGGTGGGCGGGCAGACGGTCAAGCTCGCGCTCGACTCGGAGGACGACCAGGGCGACCCGAAGGTGGGCGTGCAGATCGCCCAGAAGCTGGCCGACAGCCATGCGCTGGCGGTGCTCGGGCCGAACAACTCGGGCGTGGCGATTCCCGCCTCGCAGATCTACCAGAACGCCGGCGTGGCGACGCTGCCGGTGGCCACCACCCCGGCGCTGACCGCGCAGGGCTACAACACGATCTTCCGGATCGGCGCGAGCGACGCGCAGCTCGGCAGCTCGATGGCCGATTTCGCGCAGAAGGTGCTGAAGGCGAAGAAGGTGGCGGTGATCGACGATCGCACCGCCTACGGCCAGGGCCTGGCGCAGGAGTTCATCAGCGAGGCGCAGAAGATCGGCCTGACCGTGGTCGGGCGCGAGTTCACCAACTCGAACGCGGTGGACTTCCGCGCGATCCTGACCAACCTGAAGGAGAAGGCGCCCGACGCGATCTTCTACGGCGGTTACTCGGCGCAGGCGGGCCCGATGCTCAAGCAGATGCGCTCGATGGCGATTCCGGCCAAGCTGCTCGGCGGCGACGGCATGTGCTCGGCCGAGCTGCCGCAACTGGCCGGCGACGCCTCGGTCGACGCCTTCTGCGCGCAGGGCGGCACCGCGCTCGACAAGACGCCGGCCGGCCATGCCTTCGTGCAGCGCTACAAGTCGACCTATCACGTCGACATGCTGGTGTATGCGGCGAACTTCTACGACGGCGTGATGATGATCGCCAAGGCGATGCAGGCCACCGGCACCACCACCGATCGCGCCAAGATCCGCGGCTACCTGGCGGGCATCGAATACGACGGCATCGCCGGCCATTATTCGTTCGACGCCAACGGCAACCTGAAAGGCGCGCCGACCACCGTCTACACCTTCCGCAAGAACACCCTCACGCCATACTGAGCGCGCATCCGGATGAACGGCGATTCATCCGGTCAAGCGGGGCGGCGTTCGCGCGCCGGTGCCCCCCGCGGGCTGCAAGGTGACGGCGGGCACTCCCCCCGTCCGCCGTCACCAAGCGGTTTTCCCTGCTGGTTTTCTTTTCCCTTTCCGGTATTCAGAACGAAGGCGGGTGGCCTGGCGAGCCGTCGTGCGTCGCCGCGTCGAGCACCTCGGCCGGCGCGATTTCCGCGGCTTCCGCTGTCTCCCCCGGCACCTCCGCCGCCGCGCCCCCTTTCTCCCGATACGCCGCCGGCGTCGCCCCGAACTGCTTGCGGAACTCGCGCCCGAGATGCGAGGCATCGGAGAAGCCGCAACTGGTGGCGATATCGGCCACGGTGCGATCCGAGCTGGTCAGCAGCCACGCGGCGGTGCGCAGCCGGACCTGCTTGGCGAAGGCCTGAGGGCTCTTGCCGGTTTCGGCCTTGAACAGCCGCTCGAGCTGCCGGGCCGACAGGTCCAGCTTGCAGGCCAGCTCGTCGAGCGGCAGCGCGCGCCCGACATGCTGCTCCATCAGCAGGATCGCGCGCTTGACCTTCGGGTGCGTGGCCGGCTCCAGCCCCGGCGGATGCGGCTGCGGGGCGTTGCCCTTCTGCATCTCGCCCACCAGCAGGATGCGCAGCGCCTTCTGCACGGTGGCGTGATCGAAGTGGCGCAGCAGGATCGCGGCGGCCACGTCGATCGAGGCGCGCCCGCCCGAGCAGGTGATGCGGCGCCGGTCGATCACGAACAGCCGGTCGGCGATCAGCCGCTCGGCGTCGACGTTCGGAAAGCGCTCGATGAAATCCCAGTAGTGGAACCAGCTCACGCAGATCCGGTGCGCGTCCAGCACGCCGGCACGCATCAGCGCGAACACGCCGGTGCAGATCCCTACCACGTTGGCGCCGCCCTCGGCCGCGCGCCGGATGAACTGCAGCGCCTCGGGGCTCGCTTGCGGCCCGGAATGCAGCAGCCCGCCCACCACCACCACGTAGTCGTAAGGCTCGCCGCCGGCGTCGAAGGTCTCCCAGGGCGTGATCTGGATCCCGCAACTGGCGCGCACCGGCGCCAGCGTGTCGCCGATCACGCTCCAGGCGCAGCGCACCGGCTTGCTGTAGTCGCCGTCGTCGGCCGACAGCCGCAGCATGTCGACGAAGCCGGAAAAGGCGGTCAGCGTGAAATTCGGCAGCAGCACGATGCCGAAGCGCAGCCGGGTGGGGGCCGGGTCGGCGGAGAGGAGCGAGGCGGGCAGGTCGGGCGTCATTGCAGCGTGTTCAGGGAAAGCGAGAAGCCGGGGGCGCCCCGGCCGGTGGCGGCGCCCCGTGCGTCGAGCGTCGCCGATCGCCGGCGGGCGGACTTGCGTTTTTCCGTCGCGAATCATCGCCAAAACGCACAATCCGGCCCCGCCGGTGCCGGGGTGGCGGCGGCATCCCACTTCGATGCCGGTTTTGTTCTATCGGCGGATTTTACGCTTTGATGTACTGACGCCATTGTCCAATCCCCGCGTTTCCACCGGAGAAGCTCCCAGATGAACGTCAGCGTTTTCGATCTGTTCAAGATCGGCATCGGCCCGTCGAGCTCGCACACGGTCGGCCCGATGATCGCGGCATGCCGGTTCGCCTCGCATGTCGAGGACGCCAACCTGCTGGCCTTCGTGCGGCGCGTGCGAGTCGAGCTGTACGGCTCGCTCGGCGCCACCGGCAAGGGCCACGGCACCGACAAGGCGGTCCTGCTGGGCCTGGAAGGGCACCTGCCCGACCTGATCGACCCCGACCTGATCGAGCCGCGCCTGAAGGCGATTCGCGCCGAGAAAACCCTCTGCCTGCTGGGCCGGCGCTCGGTGCGCTTCGAGGAGAAGGAGGACATCGGCTTCTACCGCCGCATGATGGCCGGCACCAGCATGGTCCACCCGAACGGGATGCGCTTCCAGGCCTTCGACGAGAACGGCCAGTTGCTGGTGGAGAAGGAGTATTACTCGGTCGGCGGCGGCTTCGTGGTGAACCGCGACGGCGATCGCGTCAACGGCGTGCGCGCGGCGGCCGAGGTGCCGTATCCGTTCCGCACCGGCGACGACCTGCTGCGCGCGAGCCGCGAGAGCGGCCTGTCGATCGCCGAGCTGACCTTCCGCAACGAATGCGCGCTGCGCCCTGCCGAGGAAGTGCGTGCCGGCCTGCTGGCGATCTGGAACACCATGGCGGCCTGCGTCGAGCGCGGCTGCAAGGTGGAGGGCGAGCTGCCGGGCCCGATGCGCGTCAAGCGCCGCGCCGCCGAGCTCTACCACCGCCTGCGCAACCGCTCCGAGGAATCGCTGCGCGATCCGCTGTCGATGCTCGATTGGGTCAACCTCTACGCGATGGCCGTCAACGAGGAGAACGCCGCGGGCGGGCGCGTGGTGACGGCCCCCACCAACGGCGCGGCCGGCGTGATCCCGGCGGTGCTGCATTACTACGTGAAGTTCGTGCCGGGCTCCAACGAGCAGGGAATCATCGACTTCCTGCTGACCGCCGCCGCGATCGGGATCATCTACAAGGAAACCGCCTCCATCTCGGGCGCCGAGGTGGGCTGCCAGGGCGAGGTGGGGGTGGCCTGCTCGATGGCCGCCGCCGCGCTGGCGGCCGTGATGGGCGGCAACCCCGACCAGGTCGAGAACGCCGCCGAGATCGGCATGGAGCACAACCTCGGCATGACCTGCGACCCGGTGGGCGGGCTGGTGCAGATCCCCTGCATCGAGCGCAACGCGATGGGCGCGATCAAGGCGCTGAACGCCTCGCGCATGGCGCTCAAGGGCGACGGCACGCATTACGTGTCGCTCGACTCGGTGATCAAGACCATGCGCGAGACCGGCGCCGACATGAAGACGAAATACAAGGAAACGTCCCGCGGCGGCCTCGCCGTGAACGTCATCGAGTGCTAAAGAAAGGTACCTGGAAATGAGCCGCTACTCCGTATTCAGCCTGTTCCGCAACGGCCTGTCGTACCACGAGAACTGGGAACGCCAGTGGAAGAGCCCCGAACCGAAGAAGGAATACGACGTGGTGATCGTCGGCGGCGGCGGGCACGGCCTGGCCACCGCCTACTACCTCGCCAAGGAGCACGGCATCACCAACGTGGCGATCCTCGAGAAGGGCTGGATCGGCGGCGGCAACACCGCGCGCAACACCACCATCGTGCGCTCGAACTATCTGTGGGACGAATCGGCCGGCCTCTATGAAAAGGCCATGAAGCTCTGGGAAGGGCTTTCGCAGGACCTCAACTACAACGTCATGTTCAGCCAGCGCGGCGTGATGAACCTCGCGCACACGCTGCAGGACGTGCGCGACACGCAGCGCCGCGTCAACGCCAACCGGCTGAACGGGGTGGATGCCGAGTTCCTCACGCCCGCGCAGATCAAGGAAATCGAGCCGACCATCAACCTGAACAGCCGCTACCCGGTGCTGGGCGCCTCGATCCAGCGGCGCGGCGGCGTGGCCCGCCACGACGCGGTGGCCTGGGGCTTCGCGCGCGGCGCCGACCGCGCCGGCGTGGACATCATCCAGAACTGCCAGGTGGTCGGTATCCGTCGCGACGGCGACCGCGTGACCGGCGTCGATACCGTCAAGGGCTTCATCAAGGCCAAGAAGGTGGCGGTGGTGGCGGCTGGCAACACCACCACGCTGGCCGACATGGCCGGCGTGCGCCTGCCGATCGAGAGCCACCCGCTGCAGGCGCTGGTGTCCGAGCCGATCAAGCCGGTGGTCAACACGGTGGTGATGTCGAACGCGGTGCACGCCTACATCAGCCAGTCCGACAAGGGGGATCTCGTGATCGGCGCCGGCATCGACCAATACACCGGCTTCGGCCAGCGCGGCAGCTTCCAGATCATCGAGGGCACGCTGGAGGCGATCGTCGAGATGTTCCCGGTGTTCTCGCGCGTGCGCATGAACCGCCAGTGGGGCGGCATCGTCGACGTCTCGCCCGACGCCTGCCCGATCATCAGCAAGACCGACGTCAAGGGCCTCTATTTCAACTGCGGCTGGGGCACCGGCGGCTTCAAGGCCACGCCCGGCTCGGGCTGGTGCTACGCGCACACCATCGCGCGCGACGAACCGCATCCGCTGAACGCGCCCTTCGCGCTGGACCGCTTCTACAGCGGCCACCTGATCGACGAGCACGGCGCCGCTGCCGTCGCCCACTGAGCCACCACCACGAGGAGAACCGAACATGCTGCTGATCAACTGCCCGTGGTGCGGACCGCGTGCCGAATCCGAATTCTCGTGCGGCGGCGAGGCCGATATCGCCCGCCCGCTCGACACCGACGCGCTGTCGGACCGCGAATGGGGCGACTACCTGTTCATGCGCGAGAACCCGCGCGGCGTGCATCGCGAGCAATGGCTGCACACGCAAGGCTGCCGCCGCTGGTTCAAGGCGACGCGCGATACGGTGAGCTACGAAATCCAGGGCTACGAGACGTTCGGCGTGCCCGCACACGACGCACAAGAGGGCAACACCAAATGAGCCAGAAAGACCGCCTCGGCGCGGGTGGCCGGATCAACCGCGCGATTCCGCTGACCTTCACGTTCAACGGCCGCACCTACCAGGGTTTCCAGGGCGACACGCTGGCCTCGGCGCTGCTCGCCAACGGCGTGCACTTCGTGGCGCGCAGCTTCAAGTACCACCGCCCGCGCGGCATCGTGACGGCCGACGTGGCCGAGCCGAACGCGGTGGTGCAACTGGAGACCGGTGCCTACACGGTGCCGAACGCGCGCGCCACCGAGATCGAGCTGTACCAGGGGCTGGTGGCCTCGAGCGTCAACGCGGTGCCCTCGCTCGAGCACGACCGCATGGCGATCAACCAGAAGTTCGCGCGCTTCATGCCGGCCGGCTTCTACTACAAGACCTTCATGTGGCCGCGCAAGTTCTGGCCCAAGTACGAGGAGAAGATCCGCGAGGCGGCCGGCCTGGGCAAGGCGCCCGAGGCGCTCGACGCCGATCGCTACGACAAGCAGTTCGCGCATTGCGACGTGCTGGTGGTGGGCGGCGGGCCCACGGGCCTGGCGGCCGCGCATGCGGCGGCGGTCAGCGGCGCGCGCGTGATCCTGGTCGACGACCAGCGCGAGCTGGGCGGCAGCCTGCTGTCCTGCCGCGCCGAGATCGACGGCCGGCCCGCGCTGCAATGGGTCGAGAAGATCGAGGGCGAGCTGGCCAAGCTGCCCGACGTGAAGATCCTCACGCGCAGCACCGCCTTCGGCTACCAGGACCACAATCTCGTCACCATCACCCAGCGCCTGACCGAGCACCTGCCGGTATCGATGCGCAAGGGCAGCCGCGAGCTGCTGTGGAAGGTCCGCGCCAAGCGCGTGATCCTCGCCACCGGCGCGCAGGAGCGGCCGATCGTGTTCGGTAACAACGACCTGCCGGGCGTGATGCTGGCCGGCGCGGTGTCGACCTATGTGAACCGCTACGGCGTGCTGCCGGGCCGCGAGGCGGTGGTGTTCACCAACAACGACCGTGGCTACCAGGCCGCGCTGGACCTCAAGGCGCACGGCGCCAAGGTCACCGTGGTGGATTCGCGCGCGGCCGGCAACGGCGCGCTGCCGGCCGCCGCCAAGCGGCACGGCATCGCGGTGCTGAACGGCTCGGTGGTCACCAGCGCGAGCGGCAAGCTGCGCGTGCAATCGGTGGACGTGGCCGGCTACGCGAACGGCAAGGTGGGCGCGCGCGGCGCCACGCTGTCCTGCGACCTGCTGGCGATGTCGGGCGGCTACAGCCCGGTGCTGCACCTGTTCGCGCAATCGGGCGGCAAGGCCCACTGGCACGACGAGAAGGCCTGCTTCGTGCCGGGCAAGGCGATGCAGCCCGAAACCAGCATCGGCGCGGCGGCCGGCGAGTTCTCGCTGGCGCGCGGCCTGCGCCTGGCGGTCGACGCCGGTGTGGACGCGGCCAAGGCGGCCGGCTTCAACGCCGCCCAGCGCCCCGTCGCGCCGCAGGCGACCGACGCCGCCGAGGCGCCGCTCGAGCCGCTCTGGCTGGTCGGCAGCGGCGAGCAGGTGACGCGCGGGCCGAAGCGCTTCGTCGATTTCCAGAACGACGTGGGTGCGGCCGATATCCTGCTGGCGGCGCGCGAGGGCTTCGAATCGGTCGAGCACGTCAAGCGCTACACGGCGATGGGCTTCGGCACCGACCAGGGCAAGCTCGGCAACATCAACGGCATGGCGATCCTGGCGCAGGCGCTCGGCAAGACCATTCCCGAAACCGGCACCACCACCTTCCGGCCGAACTACACGCCGGTCACCTTCGGCACCTTCGCGGGCCGCGAGCTCGGCGATTTCCTCGATCCGATCCGCAAGACCTGCATCCACGAATGGCACGTCGAGCACGGCGCGCTGTTCGAGGACGTCGGCAACTGGAAGCGCCCCTGGTACTTCCCGAGGAACGGCGAGGACCTGCACGCGGCGGTGGCGCGCGAGTGCCTGGCGGTGCGCAACAGCGTCGGCATCCTCGATGCCTCGACGCTCGGCAAGATCGACATCCAGGGCCCGGACGCGGTCAAGCTGCTGAACTGGATGTACACCAACCCCTGGGGCAAGCTCGAGGTGGGCCGCGCCCGCTACGGGCTGATGCTCGACGAGAACGGCATGGTGTTCGACGACGGCGTGACGGTGCGCCTGGGCGAGCAGCACTACATGATGACCACCACCACCGGCGGCGCCGCGCGCGTGCTGACCTGGATGGAGCGCTGGCTGCAGACCGAATGGCCCGACATGAAGGTGCGCCTGTCGTCGGTGACGGACCACTGGGCCACCTTCGCGGTGGTCGGCCCGAACAGCCGCAAGGTGGTGCAGAAGGTCTGCCAGGACATCGACTTCGCCAACGCGGCCTTCCCGTTCATGAGCTATCGCGACGGCACCGTGGCCGGCGCCAGGGCGCGCGTGATGCGGATCAGCTTCTCGGGCGAGCTGGCTTATGAAGTCAACGTGCCGGCCAATGCGGGGCGCGCCGTGTGGGAGGCGATCATGGCCGCCGGCGCCGAGTTCGACATCACGCCCTACGGCACCGAAACCATGCATGTGCTGCGCGCCGAGAAGGGCTACATCATCGTCGGCCAGGACACCGACGGCTCGATCACGCCGCACGACCTCGGCATGAGCGGCCTGGTGGCGAAATCGAAGGACTTCCTGGGCCGGCGCTCGCTGTCGCGCTCGGATACCACCAAGTCCAACCGCAAGCAGTTCGTCGGCCTGCTGACCGACGACCCGGCCACCGTGCTGGAGGAAGGCGGCCAGATCGTCGAGCCCAATGCCGCGGCCAACGCCGAAGGCCTGACGCCGATGATCGGCCATGTCACCTCCAGCTACTACAGCCCGATCCTCAAGCGCTCGATCGCGCTGGCGGTGGTGAAGGGCGGCCTGGGCAAGATGGGCGAGTCGGTGGCGATCTCGCTGGCCAACGGGCGCAAGGTCAACGCCAGGATCACGAGCCCGGTTTTCTATGACACCGAAGGGGTACGTCAGAATGTGGAATGAAACGCGCAACCAGTCCTCGGTGGCCTCGCAGGCGGCCGGCCCGCGGCTCGAATCGCCGCTGATCGGCGCCCAGGACGTGCTCAAGCCGCACCAGGCCCGCGCCTCGCAGAAGTTCCAGCTGCGCGAGCGGCCCTTCCTCGATCTCGTCAACGTGCGCGGCGAGTTGTCGGATCCGGCCTTCGTCGAGGCCTTCGAGCGCGTGGTCGGCTGCCAGCCGCCGGCCAGGCCGAACACGGTGGCGCGCGGCGCCGACTACGACGTGCTCTGGCTCGGTCCCGACGAGTGGCTGGTGCGCTCGAACGGGCCGGTGGCCGCCGGCCTGCTGGAAGGCAGGCTGGCGCCGGCGCTGGCCGGGCTGTACGCGGCCGCGGTCGATATAGGCAGCGGCTACACGGTGCTGGAGATCAGCGGCGAACGCGTGCGCGACGTGCTCGCGCGCGGCTGCCCGCTGGACCTGCATCCGCGCCTGTTCGGCGTCGGCCAGTGCGCGCAGAGTCACTACTTCAAGGCCTCGCTGACCCTGCTGCCCACCGGCGAGCAGAGCTACGACCTGGTGATCCGCCGCAGCTTCGCCGACTACTTCTGCCGGATCATGCTCGACGCCGCGGCGCCGCTGGTCTCATGAAGCCGGTCGACGATCCGTTCGCGACGCTCGGCACGGCCCGCGCCAAGGGGCGCGGCTGGAGCGTGTTCATCGAGGAGCTGAAGGTGCCGGCGCGGATCGGCATCCACGCGCACGAACACGAAGCGCCGCAGCCGATCGTGATCGACGCGCGGCTCGGCTATCGCTGCGAGCCGGTCGAGCAGGGCGCGATCGGCTTCGTCGACTATGACGGCTACTGCGCGCGCGTCGCCGCCTGGCTCGCGCACAAGCCGCATACGCGCCTGCTCGAGACGCTGGTGGTCGAGCTGGCGGCGCTGTCCTTCGAGGAATGGCCGGCGCTGGAAGCGGTCACGCTGTCGATGCACAAGCCGAAGATCCGGCCCGGCACGCGGCGCGTCGGCGTCGAGCTGGACTGGACGCGGGCCGATTACCTGGCCTGGCGCGAGGCGGTCGAGGCGCGTCGGCGCGGGGCGGGCATCGCTGCGCGGGTGGGCGGCACGGGAAGCATCGGCGCGGACTTCACCGCGCATTGAGCGGCGCGCGCGCCGGCGGGCTTGCCGGCATCAGTGCGCGGCGAGCCGGCTCGACTGGCGTTCGAGTTCGCGCAGGCGCGCGACGATGTCGTCGAGCTGGGTGCGTTCGGCATCCTGCAGGCCGTCGCGTGCCAGCACGGCCTCGAGTCGCGCGAGCCAGAGGGCGATCCGAGCCGGCTCGCCGGGCGTGAGCCGCGCCACCAATTGCTCGAGCGTGGACAGGTCGGCCTCGATGGCCGTCGGTGCTGCGTCGTCCGTTGCTGAGTCCTCGTTACGATCGCCTGGCATGGTGTCCTCGGTCTGTTGCTGGGTTGGCGCCTCGATCGGTGATCTGCGCCGCGTCGCGGGGCCGGTCTCTCAGGCCGGCAAGACGATGCCCGGCCGTGGCCGGGCATTCGCGACATTGTGGTCGAAGCGGATGACGCTGGCGAGACACGCGAGCGAAGAACGGCCCGAATGTCTCCTCCAGTGCGTCACCTTCATCCTGTCATCGCCATTGCATCGTTGCGCGGGCGTGCTCAGTGATGGTCCTTGTTGCGCATCGCATCCTTCGCGGCGTCCTTGACGTCGCCATAACCCTTGCGGGCCTCGCCCTCGGCCTGCTGGAGATCGCCCTTGACCTCCTGCTTGGTATTGCCGGTGGCCTTGCCGACCGCCTCGTTGACCTTGCCCTTCACTTGCTCGGCCGTGCCCTTGATGTGTTCCTTGTTCATGATTCACCTCCAGGTTTGAGTGCTTGCAGATCAGCTTGTTGACGGATCGACGCCCGCCGTCACGGGTACCCACTTCCTTGCCGCGCGCCGCCGGCGGCGCGCGGGCGTGACGCTCAGTTCACGTTCTTCCTCTTCAGCTCGGGCGGCAGCCCTTCGAGCAGATCCGCCATCTCGTCGGCATGTTCCTCCTCGACCGCGAGGATCTGCTCGAACAGGCGGCGCGTGGTCGGATCGCGATCGCCGAGGTACTGGACCATCTCGCGATAGCTGTCGATCGCGATCCGCTCGGCCACCAGGTCCTCGTTGATCATGTCGACCAGGGTGCTGCCTTCCACGTATTCGGCATGGCTGCGCTTGGCGAGCTGGTTGGGCGCGAGATCGGGGCTGCCGCCGAGCTGGACGATACGCGCCGCGATCATGTCGGCATGGCTCTGTTCCTCGTTCGAGTGCGCGAGGAATTCCTCGGCGATGCCCGACGAGTGGATGCCCTTGGCCATGAAGTGATGGCGCCGGTAGCGCAGCATGCAGACGATCTCGGTGGCCAGCGCCTCGTTGAGCAGGCGCAGCACCGTCTCGCGGTCCGCGTGGTAGCCGGCGGTCACGGCGCCTTCGTCGACATGCTGGCGGGCGCGTTCGCGCAGGGTTTTCACATCCGTCAATTGCGTGTTGTGGGCCATCGCAGTTCCTCTTTATCGGTCTGTCGAATAAGACGGCGGCTGGCGTTTCGCCTCGGGCGAAGCCGGCTGCCTCCGGCGAGGATCAAGCAGGAGCCGTGCCCGTCCAGGCATGCAGGCGCTGCCGGCGCGGCGCCACGGGGCTGCGCGGGCGCGGCGGGGCTGACGGGTATGCTTGCGCGGCGCGGATGCAGGCAAGCCTGGCGGGAAGGGCTTTGTAATTTGTACAGGCGCGAGCAGCGGGACGCATTCCGGCGTGCCGAGGCGCTATCTGCCCTGACGCGAGCGGGCGGTGGACCGTGTTTGCCGCGTTTTTGTCGATTGCACCGGCTTCGCCGCCAGCGAGGGCGAGCGCTCGTCGAGCGCGGGCACCGCTTCCCGCTCGCGTTCCGCGCGCCGCGCGCCGGCGAACTGCTGCCGGTAGGCCAGCGGCGTGAGCGCCCTGGCCGCCTTGAACTGCCGGTTGAAATGCGCCGCGTTCGGAAAGCCCGAGCGCTCGGCGATCACCGAGACCGGCATGCGCGTGTCGGTCAGCAGCCGGCAGGCATGGCCGATCCGCACGCGCGTGATGTAGCGGCCGACGCTCTCGCCGAGATGGCGCGTGAACTGGCGCGTCAGCGAGCGCTCGGACAGGCCCGCGGCCCTGGCCAGCGCGGCCAGTTGCAGCGGCCGGGCGAACTGCGTGTCGATCAGCGCCAGCACGCGGTCGAGCCGCCCCGCCTCGGGGCTGGCGCGCGCGCCCTCGGCCGCGCCGAAGGCGTTGGGCGCGGCCAGCGAGG
>NZ_VWWC01000044.1:0-44529 GCF_011753175.1 Burkholderia sp. Cy-637
TGGCCCGGGTGGCGGACCTGGCCGGCGTCGAGGCGAGCGGCCTGCATGCCTGGCTGGGCCCGGCGATCGGCCCGCGCGTCTTCGAGGTCGGCGCCGACGTGCACGCGGCATTCGCCGATGCGGCGCTGCCGGACGAGCGCGATGCGACCGCGCGCGCCTTCGTCGCGATCGACGGCGCGGCGGGCAAGCACCATGCGGATCTCTACGCGCTGGCGCGCCTGCGCCTGGCGCGGCTCGGCATCACGCAGGCGACGGGTGGCACCGCCTGCACGGTGACCGAGCGCCATCGCTACTACTCCTACCGGCGCGATCGGGTCACGGGTCGCATGGCCGCGATGATCTGGATCAACGACTAGAAGCCTGGCGAGTGGGCCGGCAGCACGGGGGATCGCCTCTCCACGGCCCCTCGCTCATATCGATACGGGTATTTCTTGCCTGGCCCGGTACAAATGCCGGGGACTTTTTGCTGCGGCGCGTGACATGATTCCCGTCACGGAACCCGGTTAGGCTGAACCGGCTCCAAGCCACTCGCACGTCGCCTCGGGCCGGGCCTCGCCGACGATGTTGCGACGGATTGCCGCATAGTCGCGGCCTCGCGCGTTTTCCCCCGCGGCAGCGCATGGGGGAAAACGATAATGATAAAACTACTGCACTGCGGCAGAATCGTGAAGCCACCTCCAGCGTATGACGGCCGGCAGGTCGCGTCGCCGGCAGGTCGTTGACGCAGGATGTCCAGATGCACAGCCAGGAATCACCGGTAAGGCAGGTATGACAGCACCGAAAAATTCGTCGACTTCCTCACAAGCGGACTTCAATCCGGGGCGCCAGACGGCCGATGCGTCCCAGCCGATTCAACAGATGTTCCAGCAGTGGCTCGACGCATGGGGCCGCTTCGCGCAGCCCCTGCGCGCCGCGGCCAGTCAGTCTGCGCAAGCGAATCCGGCTGCTTCCTTTCCCTTTCCGTTCGCCATGCCCAAGCTGCCCGAGTGGTCGGCCGCGGGTGGTGCACCGTTTGCAGCTCAATTCGGCAATCCGTTCGGCGGCCAGTTCGGCGCGGCCTTTCCCGGCGGCGCGGCGCTGCCGGGCATGTCGCTGCCGGTCGCCTCGGTGCCGCCGGCGCGGCTGCAGCAGCTACAGGCCGACTATGCGCGCGAGAGCGCCGAGCTGTTCCGCAAGGCGACCGCCTCGCAGCTCGAGGCGCCCGAGCTGAAGGACCGGCGCTTCAGCGCCGAGGCCTGGAAGGCTTCGCCCGCGCATGCTTTCACGGCTGCCTGGTACCTGCTCAACGCGCGCTACCTGCAGGCGCTCGCCGAGGCGGTCGAGACCGATGCCAAGACGCACGAGCGGATTCTGTTCGCGGTGCAGCAGTGGACCGCGGCACTGTCGCCGAGCAACTTCCTGGCGCTGAATCCCGAGGCGCAGAAGAGCGTGCTCGACACGCAGGGCGAAAGCCTGCGGCAGGGCATGATGAACCTGCTCGGCGATCTGCAACGCGGCAAGATTTCGCAGACCGACGAATCGCAATTCGTGGTCGGCAAGAACCTCGCGAACACGCCCGGCGCGGTGGTGTTCGAGAACGACCTGATCCAGCTGATCCAGTACCAGCCGGTCACGGCGACCGTCTACGAGCGGCCCCTGCTGATCGTGCCGCCCTGCATCAACAAGTTCTACATCCTCGACCTGCAGCCCGAGAATTCGCTGGTCGCGCATGCGCTGGCCAGCGGCCACCAGGTCTACCTGGTGTCGTGGCGCAATGCCGATGCGTCGATCGCGGCCAAGGGCTGGGACGACTACATGAACGAGGGCGTGCTGGCCGCGATCGACACGATCCAGCAGATCAGCGGCCGCGAGCAGATCAACGCGCTCGGCTTCTGCGTGGGCGGCACCATGCTGGCCACCGCGCTCGCGGTGTTGGCCGCGCGCGGCGAACACCCGGTAGCCTCGATGACGCTGCTCACCGCGATGCTCGACTTCACCGATACCGGCGTGCTCGACGTGTTCGTCGACGAGGCGCACGTGCAGATGCGCGAGCAGTCGATCGGCGGCAAGCACGGCACGGCGCCGGGCCTGATGCATGGCGTGGAGTTCGCCAATACCTTCTCGTTCCTGCGGCCCAACGATCTGGTCTGGAACTACGTGGTCGACAACTACCTCAAGGGCCGCACGCCGGCGCCGTTCGACCTGTTGTACTGGAACAGCGACTCGACCAACCTGCCGGGCCCGATGTATGCCTGGTACCTGCGCCACACCTACCTCGAGAACAAGCTGCGCGAGCCCGGCGCGCTCAACGTGTGCGGCGAGCCGGTCGACCTCACGCGCATCGACGTGCCGACCTTCATCTACGGCTCGCGCGAGGATCACATCGTGCCCTGGCAGACCGCCTACGCCTCGACCTCGCTGCTGACCGGGCCGCTGCGCTTCGTGCTCGGCGCCTCGGGCCACATCGCGGGCGTGATCAATCCGCCGGCCAAGAACAAGCGCAGCTACTGGAGCTTCGACGCGCCCGACGCCAAGGAGCTGCCGGAGCAGGCGCAGGAGTGGTTCGACGCGGCGACCGAGCACCCGGGCAGCTGGTGGCCGGAATGGATCGACTGGCTCGATCAATACGGCGGCCGCAAGACCAAGCCGCGCGCCTCGCTGGGTTCGGCGCACTTCCCGGTGATCGAGCCGGCACCCGGGCGCTACGTCCTGGTAAGGAATTGAAGCAGGAGCATTGACGGATCGCGACAGGCGGCGCACGCTGGCCGTCTGTGCCCCGGCATTTTTTCAATGGAGCGGGTCGCGGTGCGGGCCTGGAGGATGAAGACATGACTGACGTAGTGATCGTATCGGCCGCGCGCACCGCGGTCGGCAAATTCGGTGGTTCGCTGGCCAAGATCGCCGCGCCGGAACTGGGCGCGAGCGTGATTCGCGCCGTGCTGGAACGCAGCGGTGTGGCGCCTGACCAGATCAGCGAAGTGATCATGGGCCAGGTGCTGACGGCCGCATCGGGTCAGAACCCGGCGCGCCAGGCCGTGATCAAGGCGGGCCTGCCCACCGCCGTGCCCGGCATGACCATCAACAAGGTCTGCGGCTCCGGCCTCAAGGCCGTGATGCTGGCCGCCAACGCGATCATCGCGGGCGACGCCGAGATCGTCATCGCGGGCGGCCAGGAGAACATGAGCGCGGCTCCGCACGTGCTGCCGGGCTCGCGCGACGGCTTCCGGATGGGCGACGCCAAGCTGGTCGACAGCATGATCGTGGACGGCCTCTGGGACGTCTACAACAACTACCACATGGGCATCACCGCCGAGAACGTGGCCAAGGAATACGGCATCACGCGCGAGGCCCAGGACGCCTTCGCGGCGCTCTCGCAGAACAAGGCCGAGGCCGCCCAGAAGTCGGGCCGCTTCGACGACGAGATCGTCCCGATCGAGATCCCGCAGCGCAAGGGCGAGCCGATCCGCTTCGCCAGCGACGAGTTCGTGCGCCACGGCGTGACGGCCGAGTCGCTGGCGGGCCTCAAGCCCGCCTTCTCGAAGGAAGGTTCGGTGACGGCGGCCAATGCCTCGGGCCTCAACGACGGCGCCGCCGCGGTGCTGGTGATGTCGGCCGAGAAGGCCAAGGCGCTCGGCCTCACGCCGCTCGCGCGCATCAAGGCCTACGCCAATGCCGGCGTCGATCCGAAGGTGATGGGCATGGGCCCGGTGCCGGCCTCGCGCCGCTGCCTGGAGCGCGCCGGCTGGTCGGTCGGCGATCTCGACCTGATGGAGATCAACGAGGCCTTCGCGGCGCAGGCGCTCGCCGTGCACCAGCAGATGGGCTGGGATACCTCGAAGGTGAACGTGAACGGCGGTGCGATCGCGATCGGTCATCCGATCGGCGCATCGGGCTGCCGGATCCTGGTCACGCTGCTGCACGAGATGCAGAAGCGCGATGCGAAGCGCGGCCTCGCATCGCTGTGTATCGGCGGCGGGATGGGCGTGGCGCTGGCGGTCGAGCGCCCGTGACGCCGCCGCGCGGCGCGGTGGGAGCGCGCCGCGCTTGAACCAGGCAGACGACGAAGGAAGCGCCGTCCGGCGCTTCGACAACGATAAATGGAGTGTTCAGTATGACTCAGCGAGTGGCTTACGTAACGGGCGGCATGGGCGGCATCGGGACGGGCATTTGCCAGCGTCTGCACAAGGCGGGTTTCAAGGTGGTCGCCGGCTGCGGACCGAATTCGCCGCGCCGCGCGAAGTGGATCGAGGACCAGAAGGCCCTGGGCTTCGATTTCTACGCCTCCGAGGGTAACGTCGGCGACTGGGAGTCGACCAAGCTCGCCTTCGACAAGGTCAAGGCCGAGGTGGGCGAGGTCGACGTGCTGGTCAACAACGCCGGCATCACGCGCGACGTGGTGTTCCGCAAGATGACGCTGGAAGACTGGCAGGCCGTGATCGACACGAACCTGACCAGCCTGTTCAACGTGACCAAGCAGGTGATCGACGGCATGGTCGAGCGCGGCTGGGGCCGGGTGATCAACATCTCGTCGGTGAACGGCCAGAAAGGCCAGTTCGGCCAGACCAACTACTCGACCGCCAAGGCCGGCATCCACGGCTTCTCCATGTCGCTGGCGCAGGAAGTGGCGACCAAGGGCGTGACGGTCAACACCGTGTCGCCGGGCTACATCGGCACCGACATGGTCAAGGCGATCCGCCCCGACGTGCTCGAGAAGATCGTCGCGACGATTCCGGTGCGCCGACTCGGCTCGCCCGACGAGATCGCCTCGATCGTCTCCTGGCTCGCTTCGGACGAATCGGGCTTCGCCACGGGCGCCGACTTCTCGCTCAACGGCGGTCTGCACATGGGCTGAGCCTGCTGGCGCGGCCGCCGTGTGGGGCAGGCCGCGCCGCGGGCTCGACAGATTCCGAGTGCGTTCCGTCCGGCCGCGCGCCGTCGCGGCGGCGAGCGCTGTCATCGCGCCACCCCGGCGCTCACAGGTGTTCCATGACTACTACAAAGAAGACTGCCGAACGACTCATCAAGAAGTACCCGAATCGCCGGCTGTACGACACCGAAACGAGCACGTACATCACGCTGACCGATGTGAAGCAGCTCGTGCTCGAGCAGGAGGATTTCAAGGTCGTCGACGCGAAGAGCAGCGAGGACCTCACGCGCAGCATCCTGCTGCAGATCATCCTGGAGGAGGAAAGCGGCGGCGTGCCGATGTTCTCCTCGTCGATGCTCTCGCAGATCATCCGCTTCTACGGCCATGCGATGCAGGGCATGATGGGCACCTACCTGGAAAAGAACATCCAGGCCTTCATCGACATCCAGAACAAGCTCGCCGACCAGTCGAAGAATCTCTACGATGGCAGCAACGCGATGAACCCCGAGGTCTGGTCGCAATTCATGAACATGCAGGCGCCGATGATGCAGGGCATGATGACCAGCTACATCGAGCAGTCGAAGAACATGTTCGTGCAGATGCAGGAACAGATGCAGAGCCAGGCGAAATCGATGTTCAGCTCGTTCCCGTTCAAGCAGCCGACGCCGTCGGACGATCCCGACAAGAAATAAGCAGCAACGGGGCCATCGGATGATGGCCCGGTATCGAAACGGCCCGCCTGGTGCGGGCCTTTGTCATGTCCGGCGCTCGCATGCGAGTGCCACGCCATGGTCGAACGCGCCGCCGCAGAGTCGTCTCCGGCGGCGCGTTCGCTTGGGCTCAGGCCAAGTCCTCGCTGAAGTCGGCGTAGGCCTCCACCTCGTGATGCCGGCGCCCGTGCTGGCGCTTCAGCGCGCGCAGCTCAAGCGTCGCCTCGCAGAACGCGTCGCGCAGGCGGCGGATCTGATCCTCGAAATCCTGTCGTTCCTTGAGCAGGTTGGCGACGTAGCGGTCGACCGGGCGCCGGGCTTCGTGCAGCGACAGCGATGGCTCGCAGGCGACGTCGATCGGTGCCAGCGAGGCGTCGATCGTCGCGAGCGGGCTCGCGCCGCCGGGCAGGGCGATCGGGCCGGCGGCGGGCGGTGTCGGCTCTGGCGCCTCGCTGCCCGGCGTGCTCGCCGTGTCGACGCGATTGAGCAGGCAGCGGTAGCCATAGCCGTAGAGCGAGAGGATTTCGCAGCCGTGGCTGCCGTCGAGCTGCAGTTTCTTGCGGATCCGGCTCACATGAGTGGCGACCGTGCGCGTGTCGATGTCGCTTTGCAATTTCCAGATCCGATTCAATAAGGTTTCATGTGAAATCAATTGATCCGGATGTCGGAAAAAATAGGCGGCCAATTCGAATTCCTTGCGAGTCAGATTGACCGATTCGCCATGCAGCCGAATCTTCGCGGTTTTCGTATCGAGCGAATAAGCGCCGAAATCGGCACGGTCATTCGAATCGCCTGCATATCGCATGGCCGCGGTTATGATGCGTGACTGGACTTCGGCCTCGCGCATCGGACGCACCAGATAATCGTCGGCGCCGGCTTTCAGCGCCTCGGCGGCCGATTGGCAGGTGTCGCGCGCCGTCATCGCGACGATCGGCACGTGCCAGTCGAAGTGATGCCGGGCCCAGGCGATCAGGTCGATGCCCGACAGATCGGGCAGCACCACGTCGACCAGCAGGAGTTCGAAATCGTTGCGCCTGAGCGCGGCAAAAAAATTATTTCCAGTCTTGAAGAATTCAGGCTGATGACCGTCATTTCGCAACCACGATTCCAGTTGCTTGGTTTGATTGGCCGGACCGCCGAGAATGGCGACTTTCATCGTTTCTCGCCTCGTTCGGTATAGATGCGATTGAAGATAGGAGCCGTTTTTTGCAGTATCCCGTCATGCTAAATCGCTTCGATTGGTAATTTGTAACGAAAAGATACAGGCTGTTGCAGCCATCGGACCCTGAAAGAATCGATTGGAAAGTCCGTCGCAAAAATCGGAGGAAAGGCGCACAGGCCAATAAACCGAGCGATCCGGGAAAGCACGAAGGCCGCGGGCATGTCCGTTGCGATGCGGCATTTTTCGTGCGGCGGCCGGCGTTGGCGGGTCGAACCCGCTGTAACGAATCGTTGCAGTCTGGCGGGCTGCGCATGCGGCGGCGCAAAAGCCGGTCCCGCGCCGCGAGAGGGCAGGCGCATCCATCGCGCGGCGGTAGTGCCCGCTCAGTCTTCCATCGAGGCGCGGCCGTCGTTCAGATGCACGCTGGCCCGATCGCTTTTCACCAGTTCGGCGAGCAGGCTCGCGCGTGCCTCGGGCGTGGCCGAGTGCAGTTCGCCGGCAAGCGCGCCCGATTCGGGCAGCCTCACCCAGCCGACGATCGCCGAATCCGGCACGCGCGTGGCATTGACGGTCGCGCCGGTCGGATCGTCGTGCCCGTCGGCGGCTTGCCCGGCCTGCAGATGACCGGCCTCGGCCAACGTATGGGTCAGGTCGTAGGCGCGATCGGTTTCGGCGAAGCGCCGCGTGTCGATCAGGTAGACGTAGCCGCGTTCGCCGGCGCCGCCGCCAGCGGCCTGGGATAGCGCCGTGGACGCGACTTTCGAGGTGGCGACGCCGGATTGCCCGGGATTGCCCTTGTGCTCGCCGAGTCCCTGCGCTTCCAGCAGGTTCGCGTCCTCGTCGAGCGGGCGGGCGCTGCGAAAGCCGCCGTCCAGCCGCAACTGGTTCGGCGAACGCGTATCGCCGCGATAGACGAGGCCGCGATAGCCATACAGCGTTTCCTGCCCGGGAGATACCGTCGAGCGGCCGAGCGCGATGGTCTGGCCCGCGCGCCCCGTTTCGGTGATGAAGCGCCGCAGGTCGGCGAGGCTGTGAATTTCGTCGGTGGCCTGCGCCGAACTCGAGGCGGCGGCGCCGGTCGCGAGGCGCGAAGACGAGGCCGCGGCCTGCGTGGTGGGCGGCGCGGCGCGACTGACCGCCGAGGCGGGCAGCAAGGCCTCGCCATCGGGCAGGTCGATGCCGACCGAGCCGAGCAGGTCCTTCGAGAAGGAGCCGAATTCCAGCTCGGGCAGCCAGTCGCGAGGCTCGTCGTTACCCGTGACGACGGCGTTCGGATCCTGGCGACGGCGCCCCGCGCGCAGCGGCTGGTGCGTCGTGTCTCCCGGCACGGCATTGGGCACGCGCGCCGGGCCGTTGCCGCGCGAATGCGAACGAGCCGCGCGTGCATCGTCGCCGGGCGCGTCGGACGACGTGCTGCCATCGGTCGACGAGCTCGTGCCCGGCGGCTGCCGATCGGCCGGTTGATGCGTCGCGCCGAGCTTTGCGGCATCGCCGCCATGCAGCACGAAGCTGCGCCCGGTCTGCTGATCGTGAACCAGCACGGCGGCGATCCGTGAGGCATCGGCGATGCCGTCGCCGCCCGCGATCGTCGGATGCCCGCCGCCCGAGGCCTTGACGATTTTCGCGGTGGCGCCCGGTTTGCCGAAGGTGGCGGCCGCGATCCGCACGATCGTGTCGGCATCGCGCGTCACGTCGACGTGACGATCGGCCTGGCCGGCGGTGACCTCGGCCAACACGCGCCGGCGTGCTTCCATCACCTTGCGCGAGCCGGCACTCGGCGAGGGCGCCGTGCTGCCCGACAACTGCTGGTGCAGGGCATGCAGCATCGAATCGAGCCCGGGCGAACCGGCGTTATCGATCACATGCGCGCCCGCCTGCTCGAGGCCGAGGCGCCAGGTCAGCGGTTCCCGCGCGTTCGCTGGGTGCTCCGGCATGCGCTCGGCCAGCCTGGTGGCGGCGGCGACACCACGCGGGTCGAGCACGGCATTCGAGAAGCGTCGCCGCAGGTTTTCGCCGAACAGATGCGAGTTGAGCCAGTCGGCGGCCTCGGCCGGAGGTTTGGCGGCGAGTTCCTGGATCTCGGTTTCGCTGAAGCGGAAATCGCGCAAGGTATTGCGCGCGTCCGCCGGGCTGGCCGTGCCGTCGAGGCCGGCCAGTTGCGCGCCGAACAGGCGGGTCGCGTAGACGGGATTGTCCTGCGCGAAACGCGTGGCGAGCTGCTCGGCAATGTGCTCGGGAGCTTGGCCCTGGTAGGCGCGCGTATCGAAGCCGAGTTGCGCGTCGAGGGCCGCGGTATTGCCGCCCGCCGAAAGCCGTTGCGCCAGCGCCGGCAGCGACGCCTTGGGATTGAGCGCGGCGTCTTCGAGGAAATGCCGATTCAGTTGCGCATACACCTGATCCGCCGTGGCGTCGGCCGCGACCTGCGCCAGTTGCGGATTGCCGCTCGCGCGCGCCTCGTCCTGCAGGAAGGCGCGGGCGGCTGCCTGTTGCGCGGCATTGCCGCTCGCGCCCGTGCTCTGCTCGGCGAGCACGCGCAGGGCGATTCGGGCATTGGCGTCGGGCGCGTGATCCTTGAGCAGGGCCTGGGCCGCTGCCGTGTCGCCCGAGCGCTGCAGCGCGTCGAGCTTGCCGATCTGCGCCGTCGAGAGTGCCAGCGCGTCCTTCATGAACTTCGCGGGATCGGCGAGCCTGGCCGGATCGGCCTGGCCTTCGGCGATCCGTGCGTGGATCGTCGGCATCGCGCGCAGCAGGGCTTCCTCGCGCATCGAGGCGTCGATCGGCCGGGCCTTGCGCGCGTTGATCTCGGCGACGACGCCGCGCCGTCCTGCGTAGGCGAGGTAGACCGGGCTCATGACTGCGCGCGAGGCGCTGATGCCGGCGCCCGCGGCCGGATTGACAGCGAGCTCGGCGATCGTCAGCGCGCCGATGGCGGTGCCGTAGCCCATCTGGATCTTCGCGTGCCGCTTCTCCTCCTTCAGCGAGTCGAGCTTGAGGTCCTGGTGCGCGAGGATATGCGCGCGCAGCGTATCCGGCACCGCCGGGCGCGCGTGCGTGCGACCCGTCTGCAGCGGCAGCACCTTCTCGTTGTAGCGCAGCTTCAGTGCGGCGAGGCGGTCGACGCTGGCGCCCTTCGCGAACTGCGAGACCAGCGCGGCGCGGATGTCGGCGCGTTGCGGCCTGGTGGTCGGCAGCGTCGCGTCGGCTTTCCAGAATCGCCACGAACCGAAGTGCAGGGCGGCGTGCAGCTTGCTCCTGTCCTCGGCCGGCAGGGCCTGGTAGTGCTGGATGAAGCCCGCCGCGTCGCCCGATGCCGCGATCGCGCGCAGGCTGCCCGGCGCGAATTCGGCCGTGTCGATCCCCGCCGCGCGCATCTGCGTCTCGACGGCCGCGACCGCCGGCGCCATCGGTCGGCCCAGCGCCTCGGCGCGCGCCGTCTTCAACTGGTCCATCACGGCCTCGGTGCGCCCGGGCCGCACCTCCATCCCGATGAAGGCGTCGATCACCGCCTCGCGCGCGCCGCGCCGCATGCTGGCGGTGTTGATGTTGCTGGTGCGGCCCAGGTTCAGCACCTGCATCATGTTGCGCTCGCCGGGAAAGTGCAGGACCTGGCGCAGCTTCTGCTGGCCGGCCAGGCCGAGCGTGGCGTGATGCGCGAGGAAGCGCGCGATCTCGGGTTCGCTGCGCGTGCGCAGGATCGAGTAGACGTTGGCGTCGAGCTTGTCGCTCGCGAACAGCGCGTCGAGCTGGCGCGTCGCGGCGCTGCCGACATCCTGGCGCGCGCTGGGCGGGCGGGTGACGGCCGAGCGCAGCGCCTGCATGCGGTCCACCGACTGGTTGACGCCGCGGTTCTGCAGCGCACCGGCGCCGATGTAGGCGCCGCCGCCGGCCAGGCCCAGGGCCCCGTCGGCCGTCAGGGCGCCGCTGCCGTAGAGCGATTTGCCGTGGTCCGCGGCGCTGTGGATGCGGCCCGCGAGGCCGGCGGCGCCGAGGCCGACATCGCGGATCGCGCCCGGGGTCGCCTTGGCCAGCGCCTCCTTGGCTTGCGCGTGGGCGCTCAGCGCATCGTTGCCGGCGAGGGTGCCGGGCCGGGCCTGCTTCGCGTCGGCGTGGGTCTGCGAGACCTTCAGCGTCTTGTTCGCGTAACCGACGCCGGTCGAGACGATATCGAGCGTCTGCGGCAGCATGCCGACGCCGTTGGCGGCGCTCGAAACGGCCTGGGTGGCCGGGTTGGCGCCGTGGAAGGTGCTGACTATCCCGTTGACGGCCGAAGTGGCGTTATTGGCGGCCCAGAGTTCGTAGCCGGCGGAGGCGGTCGGGCCGATCACCGCTTCGGTCTTGGCGAGCGCGGCGCGCGTGCGGTGCTGGTTTTCCTTGCTGCCGCGGTTTTCGTCACCGGCCGCCTTGCGGGTGCCCATGCGCGAGGCCAGGCTGGACAGTGCGTCGAGCGGGCCGCGGCGTGACTGCTGGCTTGGGGCGGGGGCGGCGGGAGTTGTCGACGAGCCCGGATGGGCGGTGCTTGCGGCGGGATCGCCAGGGGCGGTCGCCGAAGGCGAAGACGGCAGGCGATTGACTGGCGGCGGCATCCGGGCTCTCAGACGGGCATCGATGTTGGTATGGGCGCCGGACCGGCCGGTGCCGTGCGCGTATGACCAGAGAGTGGCGCATGCCGAAAAACATGTCATCTGGATGACAGGAAGCCGTGTCGCGGGATGCGAAGCGGGACCATGGCATGCGTGTCTGGGAGTTATTAGCAGTTCGCATCGACGGCCGGCCATGTGCTTATCTGCTACTGGTCGGCCATCCGCTGACGGCGATAATCAATCGTCCCGCCGGAATGCACCAAGCCGAGTGCGGGCCGGTGATGTCAATGGATCAGTGGGCCCGATGCAGATTCCGGCGCGAATCGCGCCGGGTACCCACTCTCTAAGGATGGCTGATGCATTGGACGTGATCAACGCATCGGTTTTCGCAGTGCAATCGCGATTTCCGACTCGAGCCATGCCGAAGGCAGTTGTGGGCAGATTTCCTGCATCAATGCATGGTATCTACCGGCCAAGGTCGTCGCCTGCCAAGTCGCCCACTCAGGTTGCGTGCCCCTGCGATAGTCCCATTCGCCCGATGTCCATAACTGTTCGACCGGACAGGATTCGACCGGCCCGATGGCGATCTGAAAATCGTGAATGCTTATGCCGCGGCCCCAGCGTGCGAGACGAACGTCTGCGTCAGAGACAGCGACGTCGAACTCCTTATTGAAGCCTTCCCTTCCTGTATGTTTTGCGTAGTCGATGGCCACATCGTTTGGAAGCCAATGAAAAAAATTGGTGAACGACGTATGTTCATCGAAATACCAAAGGCGATTCGGGCTGTCGACGACGACCAAGTGCCCCCCGGGGCTCAATAGCAGCCACGCTGCTTGCAAAGTCTGGATCCGCTCGGAGTAGGTCATGTGCTCGAGCGATGCGAAGTAGACGACCATGTCGAACTGTTTGCCCTTGAATGTCTCGCCAACTTCCTCGGCGTTCCCCAGATTGAAGTCGGTTAAGTGATCCAGCCCGTGTAATCTAGACCTGATTCGGGCGACTTCCAATCCCGCAGCGTTGATGTCGATCGAGAAAACGTACGCGCCTTGCTCGGCAAGAGGGATGGCTGAGGTCCCGGTTCCAGCGCCAATTTCAAGAATTTTTTGATTTTTTAAACTTGTGAAGCTTCCGATCCAGGGGATGTAGCGCTTTCTGAACCAATAGGAGCGAGTGTGAATTTCGACCTCGAATGTTTCTTCCGCCTGCGGTTGTTCATCGAAACCGGCAGGATAGATCTTCTTCAGTGCTTCGAATAGAACGGCTTCCTGGTTCGGTGACAAGGCACGATCTTCCAGCATCTGCAACTCTTTTGACATCGAGGAATCTCCCAAAAAGCTGGTCATGATTGCATGCTGTTCTCTATTTTCTGATTTTTTTGAAAAATATTAATGGATATTGTTCGTGGGTGGGATTTTTTTGTTATGCTGCGACGCGGAATTTAGGGGTTAATGAAATATGTTATGGTTGACGTTTTTTGAATAAAGCAGGCGGTCGGTGGCAGAATTTATCTTCGAATTTCGAGGTGTTTGGTGTTTGATCTGTCTGCTTGCCGGTGCCTCTCGAATTGACCACTCTTCCGGTGTAGTCGAGCCTCTTTGCGAATGAGCTCTGTGCTCGCTGCTGCGCTGATGCAAATGCGGGGGCAACGGTAACTTGCTGGAGTACTGTCGGGGGGCAGCATGTTGCTTTTACTCACCAGGTGTGTTTTCCCCTCCCGCAGCCCTAAATCGCTGTAAACTCTCGCTTTTGCCGCCACACCCCCACAAGATTCCCGATGTCCCATACCCCGAAAGTAGGGTTCGTATCGCTCGGCTGCCCCAAGGCCCTGGTCGACTCCGAACAAATCATCACCCAGCTGCGTGCCGAGGGTTACGAAATCTCAGGCACCTATGACGGCGCCGACCTGGTCGTCGTCAACACCTGCGGCTTCATCGACGATGCCGTGCAGGAGAGCCTCGACGCGATCGGCGAGGCGCTGACCGAGAACGGCAAGGTGATCGTGACCGGCTGCCTGGGCGCCAAGAAGAGCGCGAGCGGCGCCGGCCTGATCGAGGAAGTGCACCCGAAGGTGCTGGCCGTCACCGGCCCGCATGCGCTGGGCGAGGTGATGCAGGCGGTGCACAGCCACCTGCCCAAGCCGCACGACCCGTTCACCGACCTGGTGCCGGCCGCCGGCATCAAGCTCACGCCGCGCCATTACGCCTACCTGAAGATATCTGAAGGCTGCAATCACCGCTGCACCTTCTGCATCATCCCCTCGATGCGCGGCGACCTGGTCTCGCGCCCCGTCGCCGAGGTGATGCTGGAGGCGGAAAACCTGTTCAAGTCGGGCGTCAAGGAACTGCTGGTGATCTCGCAGGACACCAGCGCCTACGGGGTCGACGTCAAGTACCGCACCGGCTTCTGGAACGGCCGCCCGCTCAAGACGCGCATGACCGAGCTGGTCGCCGCGCTCGGCGAGCTGGCCGCGCAATACGGCGCCTGGGTGCGCCTGCATTACGTCTACCCGTATCCGCATGTCGACGAGGTGATCCCGCTGATGGCCGAGGGCGCCTCGCGCGGTCACGTGCTGCCTTATCTGGACGTGCCGTTCCAGCACGCCGACCCGGACGTGCTCAAGCGCATGCGCCGCCCGGCGAATGCCGAGAAGGTGCTCGACCGGGTGCGCAAGTGGCGCGAGATCTGCCCGGACCTGACGATCCGCAGCACCTTCATCGCCGGTTTTCCCGGCGAGACGGAAGCCCAGTTCGAGACCCTGCTCGACTTCATTCGCGAGGCGGAACTCGATCGCGTCGGCTGCTTCGCCTATTCGCCGGTCGAGGGCGCTACCGCCAACGAACTGGACGGTGCGCTGCCCGACGAGGTGCGCGAGGAACGCCGCGCGCGCTTCATGGAAGTGGCCGAGGAAATCTCGGCGGCGCGCATCGAGCGCAAGGTCGGCCAGACGCTGAAGGTGCTGATCGACGAAGTCAACGCCGAAGGCGGGATCGGCCGCACCGCGGCCGACGCGCCGGAAATCGACGGCGTGGTCTATGTCGAGCCGGCGCAGGGCGCCAAGCGCTACAAGGTCGGCGATTTCGTGCCGGTGATGATCACCGGCGCCGACGGCCACGATCTGTGGGGCGAGGTCGGCGCGGCATGACGGAGTCGATGGCGCCGGTGTACCCCGAAGTCCTCGCCTTCGGCGAGGCGATGGTCGAATTCAACCAGTCCCAGCCGGGGTCGCCGCAATACCTGCAGGGTTTCGGCGGCGATACCTCGAACTTCTGCATCGCGGCCGCGCGCCAGGGCGCGCGTACCGGTTTCGTGTCGGCGGTCGGCGACGACCATTTCGGCCGGCTCCTGCTCGAACTGTGGCGGCGCGAGCAGGTCGACACCGCGACGGTGCGCGTCGATCGTTCGGCGCCGACCGGCGTCTATTTCGTCTCGCACGGCGAGCATGGCCACGCCTTCGACTACCTGCGCGCCGGCTCCGCGGCGAGCCGCTACGCGAGCGGTGAGCTGCCGCTCGAGGCGATCGCGGCGGCTCGTGTGATCCATCTGTCGGGCATCAGCTTCGCGATCAGCGCGAGCGCCTGCGACGCGGCCTTCGCGGCGATCGACCATGCTCACGCGAACGGCGTGCGCGTGAGCTTCGACACCAACCTGCGGCTCAAGCTGTGGCCGCTCGCGCGGGCCCGCGCGGTGATGCTGGAGGCGCTGCGGCGCACCGACATCTGCCTGCCGAGCTGGGACGACGTGACCCTGCTGACCGGCCATGAGGAGCGCGACGCGATCGTCGATGCGCTGCTCGATTGCGGCCCGGCCGTGGTCGCGCTGAAGCTCGGCAAGGACGGCGCCTATGTCGCCACGCGCGACGAGCGGCGCCTGGTGCCGGGCTTCGCGGTCGAGGCACTCGACGCGACCGGCGCGGGCGACTGCTTCGGCGGCGCTTTCATCGCACGAATCGTGGCCGGCGACGATCCGTTCACGGCCGCGCGCTACGCCAACGCGGCAGCCGCGCTGTCCACGCGCGGTTACGGCGCGGTGGCCCCGATCCCCGAGGCGGACGCGGTCCGCGCCTTGCTCGAGGGCTGATCGCGAGCGCCGCCGGCCGTCCCCGGCGGCGGTGGTCCGCTCGAAGGAATCCTCGATCGCCGCGCCCCGCATCCGTATTACCCTGCGGGTCACCAACAGATGACATCGGAGGCACTATGCAGCAGCGCGAAGTGGTGGTGGTCAGTGGTGTGCGCACCGCGATCGGCGGTTTCGGCGGCAGCCTGAAGGAATTCTCGCCGACCCAGCTCGGCGCGCACGTGGTGCGCGAGGTGCTGGAGCGCGCGGGCGTGAACGGCGAGGAAGTCGGGCACGTGGTGTTCGGCAACGTGGTGCATACCGAGCCGCGCGACATGTACCTGGCACGCGTCGCCGCGATCGAGGGCGGCATCGCGCAGCACACGCCGGCGGTGACGGTGAACCGCCTGTGCGGCTCGGGCCTGCAGGCGATCGTCTCGGCCGCGCAGAGCGTGCTGCTCGGCGATGCCGACATCGCCGTGGCCGGCGGCGCCGAGAACATGAGCCGCGCGCCGTACACGATGCCGGCGGCGCGTTTCGGGCAGCGCATGGGCGACGCGAAGATCGTCGACATGATGCTCGGCGCGCTGCACGACCCGTTCCAGTCGATCCACATGGGCGTGACGGCCGAGAACGTGGCCGCCAGGTACGGCATCACGCGCGAGGCGCAGGACGCGCTGGCGCTCGAATCGCATCGCCGCGCCTCGCACGCGAGCCGCGCCGGCTATTTCAAGACGCAGATCCTGCCGATCGAGATCGGCTCGAAGAAGGGCACCGTGCTCTTCGATAGCGACGAGCACGTGCGCCACGACGCGAGCGCCGAGGATTTCTCCAAGCTGCGCCCGGTGTTCGCGAAGGAAAACGGCACGGTCACGGCCGGCAATGCCTCGGGCATCAACGATGCGGCCGCGGCCGTCACGCTGATGGAGCGGCGCGTGGCCGAGGCGCGCGGGCTCAAGCCGCTGGCGCGGCTGCTGTCCTACGCGCATGCCGGCGTCGATCCGGCCTACATGGGGATCGGCCCCGTGCCGGCCTCCCGGAAGGCGCTGGAAAAAGCGGGCATCCAGGTTGCGGATCTCGACGTGATCGAGGCCAACGAGGCCTTCGCCGCGCAAGCCTGCGCCGTGTCGAACGAACTCGGCTTCGATCCGGCCAAGGTCAACCCGAACGGCTCGGGCATCTCGCTGGGCCACCCGATCGGCGCGACCGGCGCGCTGATCACCGTGAAGGCGCTGTACGAACTGCACCGGATCTCGGGCCGCTACGCGCTCGTGACGATGTGCATCGGTGGCGGGCAGGGGATCGCCGCCGTGTTCGAGCGCATGGACTGATTGCCGACCCCTGGTAAAAAGGAGCAAGCCGACGTGGCAGCCGCAAGCCGAAACCGATCCCGCATCCGATCCCGACTCGCGACAGCGCTCTCCTGCGCGCTGGCAGCCGGCGCGCTGCACGCCCAGACGCATCCAAGGCAGCCGCCGGCGGCCGCTACCTCGGGCGCCTCGACCGCGGAGGCGGCGGCCGCCGCCGCGGCGGCCCCTCCCGAGCGCGACGACACGGCGCCCGCCAAGCCGCTGAAGCCGGATCCGGCGCTCGAGAAGCTGCCGCGCTACGACGGCACGCTGGGCGGCCGCGCGATCGTGGCCCATCTCGGCCCGAAGACGGACGAGCCGGGTGTGCACGGCGAATATCGCTACGCCGACACGGGCCAGGTGATCCTGCTGGCGGGCGATCGCGACGGCGATACGCTGGAGATCGAGGAGTCGAACGACGGCACCAATATCACCGGCGTCTGGGTCGGCCATTTCGATGCATCGGGCGCGTTGTCGGCCGATCGCATGAATGCCGACGAATCGGATCCGCAGCCGGTGGTGCTGCGCCCGGCCGGCGGCGCGAGCCATGCGGGGCAGACGGGGCAGACGGGGCATGCTCCGGCGCCGGCCGTGCCCGCTTCCGGTGCCGCGGCTACCGGGGCGGCGCCGCGCGCGGGGCACGCGGTCGGCGGCGTCGGCAATCTCTCCACCTCGGACTGAGCCGGCGCTGACGCAATGCAGCAAGCGGCGCGCCCCGGCCCGGCCATCGCCGAGCGGGGCGGCCGCCGCGGTGAACACCGCCTGGTCCGCCGCTGTGCCGACCTGTTTCGCGACGCCTTCGCGAACCGCATGACACTCCACCCAGCCTCGCCGGCGCGCCCGCGCCGACCGGCTCGGCGACGTCGCCGGCGACTGTACCGGGCCAAGCTTCGCGAATCGGGCTACCCTGTGCGGATCGTTTCTCCTGCCTCCTCTCCCTCATATGACCGATACCTCTTCGCCGCGCGCCCTCCAGACCCGCATCGTCCAGCCCGAAGGCGAACTGCCCGCCGGCTGGGCCTCGTTCGTCACGCCGGTGGCGCGTGCCTCGACCGTGGTGTTCCCCGATCTGGCGACGATGCGCGCGCTCGACTGGCGCGAGGACGACAAGTGGCGCTACGGCCTGCACGCCACGCCCACCGCGCTCGAACTGGCGCGCCAACTGGCCGTGATCGAGGGCGGCGCGCACGCGCTGCTGCAGCCCTCGGGGCTGGCGTCGATCATGAACGTCTATTTCGGCATCGTGAAGAGCGGCGACGACGTGCTGGTCCCGCACAACGCCTACAGCCCCAACGCCGATCTCGGCAACTGGCTGGCGCGCGATTTCGGCATCAGCGTGCGCTTCTACGATCCGCTGATCGGCGCCGGCATCGCCGAGCTGATCCGCCCCGAAACCCGCCTGCTGTGGCTGGAGGCGCCGGGCTCGGTGACCATGGAAGTGCCCGACGTGCGGGCCATCACGGCGGTGGCGCGCGCGCGCGGCGTGATCACCGCGATCGACAACACCTATTCGGCGGGCCTGGCGTTCAAGCCCTTCGAGCACGGCGTCGACATCTCGGTGCAGGCGCTCACCAAGTACCAGTCGGGCGGCAGCGACGTGCTGATGGGCGCGACCATCACGGCCGAGCGCGCGATCCACGAGCGGCTCAAGCTGGCGCGCATGCGCACCGGCCTGGGCGTGTCGGCCGACGACTGCTCGCTGGTCCTGCGCAACCTGCCGAACATGCGGCTGCGCTTCGAGGCGCACAGCCGCAGCGCGCTGGCGCTGGCCAAGTGGCTGAAGACGCGTCCCGAGATCGCCTCGGTGCTGCATCCCGAGCTGCCCGACTGCCCGGGCCACGAAGCCTTCGCGCGCGACTTCACGGGCGCGGGCGGGCTGTTCTCGGTGGTGTTCGACGCGCGTTATCGTGCCGAGCAGATCGACCGATTCGTCGAGGCGCTCGACCTGTTCGCGATCGGCTGGAGCTGGGGCGGGGCGCGCAGTCTCGCGATGCCCTACGACATCGCCTCGATGCGGCCGAGCTGGTCGCAGGGCACCCTGGTGCGCTTCTACGTCGGCCTGGAAGAAGAGGCGGACCTGCGCGCCGACATCGAACGCGCGCTGGCCGCGACGCTCGGATAAACGGCGGCATCGCCGGCCGCTCGTCGGCCGGCGCGCTGAAAAAAATGGCAGATCGGCCGGAGCCGATCTGCCATTTTTCATGGGCCTCGCGGCTTGCGCCGGGGCCGCGCGCGGCACTTCAGAACAGGCGCAGCAGGCCGTCGAGGCCGACGTGGTCGAACGCGACGCTGGCCGCCTCGCGCACCACGGGCTTGGCGCGGAACGCCACCGAGAAGCCGGCGGTGGCCATCATCGCCAGGTCGTTCGAGCCGTCGCCCATCGCGATCGCGCGCGAGGGCTCGAAGCCGAGCGTCGCGCAGGTCTCGCGCACGGTGCGCGCCTTGACCTCGGCATTGACGATCTCGCCGAGCACCTTGCCGGTCAGCTTGCCGTCGACGATCTCGAGCGTGTTGGCCCGGGTGAAGTCGAGGCCGAGCCGTGCCTTGAGCCGCTCGGTGAAGAAGCTGAAGCCGCCCGACACCAGCAGGGTCTTGAGGCCGGCGGCGCGTGCGCCGGCCAGCATCGCCTCGGCGCCCGGCGACAGTTGCAGCCGCTCCTCGTAGACACGTTCCAGCGCGCTGGCCTCGAGCCCGGCCAGCAGCGCGACGCGGCGCGTCAGGCTCTCGTTGAAATCCTTGATCTCGCCGCGCATCGAGGCTTCGGTGATCGCGGCGACCTCGGCCTTGAGGCCGCAGAAATCGGCGATCTCGTCGATGCACTCGATGGTGATCAGCGTCGAATCCATGTCCATCGCGACCAGCCCGAAATCGCCGAGCCGGCGGCCCGCCTCGACGAAGGCGTAATCGAGGCCGTGGGTGCCGCAATAGACGGCGAGGTCGGGCGCCTGCGCGCGCTGCGCGCCCTCGATGCGGATCGCCTGTTCGTCGATCGAGGCGAGGCCGGTGCCGCGTGCCAGCGCGAGCAGGGTTTTGTGGTGGACCGGGGACAGCGGCGCGGGGCTCTGGATGACGAGATTCGTGGTCATGACGGGTCGCGTGAGACGGGAACGGCGCGCCTCGCGCGCCGGGAAGGCCGCTATTGTAGCCGGTCGGCGCGGCCCGGCCGCCGGTTTCGGCGCGGCGCAGGGCGGCGCCAAGGCCGTGCAGTGCGACGGCCCGGTGCGGATCGTCGGTTTCGTCGTCCTGAGCGATTTCCGGTTTCGGCCGCGCTAGCGCGGCACCCGGGGCGCGACGCCGCCTTCGCGATCCCAGTAGGGCGGATCGCCGAAATGCGCGGCGATGAAATCGATGAAGGCGGTCAGCTTCAAGGGCACGAAGGCGCGGCTCGGGTAGACCGCCCAGATCGCCGAGGGCTCGGCGAGCGGGTAGTCGGCCAGCACGGGCACCAGCGAACCGTCGCGCAGGTTCGGGCCGACGTCCCAGGTGGACTTGACGGCGATGCCGAAGCCGTCCACCAGCGCCTCGCGGATCGCCTCGCCGTTGCTGGCCACCAGCCGCCCGCCGACGCGCACCGTGAGCGGGCCGGCCGGCGTCTCGAAGGCCCAGTCGCGCTGGTCGCCGAGCACCACGCATTCGTGGCGCGCGAGGTCGGCCGGATGATGGGGCGTGCCGTGTTCGGCCAGGTAGGCCGGCGAGGCGCAGACCACGCGGCGATTCACCGCCAGGCGCCGCGCCACCAGGCTCGAATCGCGCAGCGCGCCGAGCCGGATCGCCAGGTCGATGCCCTCGTCGACCAGGTCGACGATCTCGTCGGACAGGCGCAGGTCGATCGAGACTTGCGGATAACGGCGCAGGAAGGCCGGGATCACCGGCGCCACGTGCTGGCGGCCGAACGAGGAGGACATCGAGATGCGCAAGCGGCCATGCGGCTCGCCGCGCGCCCGGCCGACCGCCGCGCGGGCCGAGTCGGCCGCATCGAGCAGCGTCTGGGCACGCGCGAGGAACAGCTCGCCGTCCTGGGTCAGCGTCACGCGCCGGGTGGTGCGATGCAGCAGCCGCGCGCCGAGCTGGCGTTCGAGCTGGGCCAGCCGGCTGCTGGCCACCGTGGCCGACACGCCGAACTCGCGGCCGGCCGCCGAGACATTGGCCAGCAGCGCGGCGCGCACGAACAGCGCGACGTCGAGCAGGTCGAGCGGTTTGTCGGCAGGCGTGGCCCGGGGCTCGCGAGGCTCGCTCATTATCCGGATTTCCCAAAAAATGTTTCCGGCATTATGTCGGTTTTTCTCCAGGATCGGGCCGCGTAGGATGGCCTCCATCGAAGCATCCGTTTCCCCATCGAGGAGCAAGCACATGAAAGCGATTGGCCTGACCCGTTACCTCCCGATCGACGACCCGCAGTCGCTGGTCGACGTCGAGCTGCCCACCCCCGCGCCGAGCGGCCGCGACCTGCTGGTCAAGGTCGAGGCGGTGTCGGTCAACCCGGTCGACACCAAGGTGCGCGCGCCCAAGGACAAGGTGGAGCCCAGCCCGCGCGTGCTGGGCTGGGACGCGGCCGGCACGGTGGCCGCGGTCGGCCCCGAGGTCACGCTGTTCCGGGTCGGCGATCCGGTCTATTACGCCGGCAGCATCACGCGGCCCGGCGCGAACAGCGAGTACCACCTGGTCGACGAGCGGATCGTCGCGCTCAAGCCGGCCTCGCTCGACTTCGCCGCCGCCGCCGCGCTGCCGCTGACGGCGATCACCGCCTGGGAGGCCCTGTTCGACCGCCTGAAGGTGTCGCCGCAAGGCCGCGACGCGGGCAAGACCGTGCTGGTGATCGGTGGCGCGGGCGGGGTCGGCTCGATCGGCATCCAGCTCGCCAAGCAGCTCGGCCAGTTGACGGTGATCGCCACTGCCTCGCGTCCCGAGTCGGCCAAATGGGTGCTCGAGCTTGGTGCCGACCACGTGGTCGACCACTTCGGCGACCTGCCGGCGCAGATCCGCGCGGCCGGCTTCGAGTCGGTCGACTACGTGCTGGTGTTCAACGATACCGACCGCCATTTCCCGGCGGCCGCCGAGATCGTCAAGCCGCAGGGCGGCATTTGCACCATCGTCGAGAACGCCAAACCGGTGCCGGTCGAGCAGCTCAAGGCGAAGAGCGCGGCCTTCCACTGGGAGTTCATGTTCACGCGCTCGATGTTCGGCACGCTCGACATGATCGAGCAGCACAAGCTGCTGACCGAGGTGGCGCGGCTGGTCGATGCGGGCACGCTGCGCGCCACGGTCGGCCAGCAGCTCGGCGCCATCAACGCCGCGAACCTGCGCGAGGCGCACCGCCTGCTCGAGGCCGGGCGCGCGATCGGCAAGCTGGTGCTGAGCGGGTTCTGACGCGGCGTGTGACGCGGCGGCGAGGGCGGTGGGTTTGCGCCGGCCGCTTCGCCCCGGCCATCTTGCGTTGCAACGACAAAGGCCGCCGCGCGATGCGTGGCGGCCTTTGTCGTCGAGCGTGGCTGCGCGACGGCGCGGCATGCTGCGGCGCGCCATCGGCGGCCGCGCTCGCACAGGGCGCCGGCGCCTCGTCGCGCGGTGCGCGTGACGCCACCACAACATGCTCCATACAAGCGTCACCGAAGCCGCCGCTTGCGATTAGACTGGATATCCGCGTGCATCGTGTCTTGCCATATAACCAGGCGCCGCCCGCTGGGCGGCGCAATATCAGGAGGACAGCATGAGCCTGCGTATTCCGTCCGTCGCCGTGTGCGCCGTCGCCTTCGCGGCGGCCCTCGCCAGCTCCGCCGCGAACGCGGCGCCGCCGATCAAGGGCAGCGCCAGCGGCGGCAACGACGGCCAGCTCCAGTACACGGTGAAGGTCGATTCGAAGCGCTTCGGCGCCTCCGAGGAAACGCGCAAGATCCGCTCGGGCGAAACCGACGACTTCAACTGGAAGTCGGTGCCGCCCTCGGGCGCGGTGGCGATGCCCGACGGTTGCCCCGATGCCGATTCCCTGCCGCGCGACGCGAACGGCGCGATGGTCCGGCAGACCCAGGTGCGGCTCGCGCCCTCGGTCGACGCCAAGGGCATGGCCACGGTGCAGATCAGCTTCCAGGCCAGCGCGCCCGACGGCACCACCTCGGTGAGCGCCGATGGCAAGACCCTGCAGTGCCCGAAGCCGGTCACCGTCAGCGAGGTCAAGCGCGTCTCGCTCTCGACGCGCGGCGGCGCGAAGACCATCGCGATGAGCGACGGCACGCGCGTGACGGTATCGATCCAGCAGTGAGTCGAGTGTCTCGCGCCGCCCGGCGCGAGCCGGCGCGGCGGTATTGATCGATGTGATGAAGCGCGACGCGCCGTGCCGGTTGGCGCGGCGCGTTTTTGCGCGCGTCGTGATCGCCTGCCGTAAGCCTTGCCTCGTCTCTCCTCGGCCGCTCGCCGAGGCGCCGTTCAGCGCCGCTTCCTGCGCGGCTTGCGCTCGACCAGGCGCGCGGACAGGAAGCGGTGGTCGGCCGAGAACAGGCGCCGGTAGGTCTGCAGCACCGCGCCGACCGTGCCCAGCGCCGAGGCCGCCGCGATCAGGAACATGATCACGATCTGGTAGCGCACCGCCTGCAGCGGCGGCTGGCCGGCCAGCACCTGGCCCGTCATCATGCCCGGCAGGCTGACGATGCCGACCACCGCCATCTGGTTCAGGGTCGGCAGCATGCCGGCGCGCACGGCCTGGCGCGCGGCGTCCCGGGCGGCTTCCCAGCGCGTTGCGCCGAGCGCCAGCGCGGTCTCGATGCGGTCGCGCCGCGCGGTCAGCTCGCCCGTCATGCGTTCGACGCCGAGCCCGACGCCGGTCAGCGCATTGCCGAGGATCATGCCGAGGATCGGGATCGCATACTGCGGCTCGTACCAGGGATGGATGCGGATCACCACGAACAGCCCGACCGCGCCGACCGCCCAGGAACCCACCCAGATCGACACGATGCTGTCGATGCGCTGGCCCGCGTAGGTGCGCTCGCCGCGCGCGGCGCCGGCGAAGCCGGCCACCAGCGTCATCAGGATCATCAGCGGCAGCACCACGGTCCAGCTCGGATGACCGAACACCCAGCCCAGCACGTAACCGATCGCGAGCAGTTGCACCACGGTGCGCACCGCGGCGATCGCCAACTGGCGGCCCAGGCCCAGCGACAGCGCGAAGGACAGCGCGCCGTTGACCGCCACCAGCGCGGCGGCGATCGCCACGTCGCCGAGGCTCAGGTCCTGCAGTACCGGGCTCATCGCGCTGCCCCGTCTTGGCCCCGGCTGCCCGGCTCGTCGGCGTCGCCGAGCACGCCGGCGCGCATCCTTACCTGGCGCGAGCCGACCCGGGCCGCCTGCGCCGGATCGTGCGAGACCCACATATAGGCGCGCGCCTCGGGCGCGGCCTCGAACCAGGCCGTCACCAGCGTCTCGACCGCGCGCGCCGATTCGGGATCGAGCGCGGCGGTCGGTTCGTCGAGCAGCAGTACCTCGGGTTCGAGCTGCAGCACGCGCAGCAGCGCGGCGATCTGCGCCTCGCCGCCCGACAGTTCGCTGGCGGCCTGGTCGAGAAAATCGTCGGCGCGGCCGGCGCGGGTCGCGAGCTCGGCCACGCGGGCGCGATCGAAGCGCAGGTCGCCATAGACGGCCAGCGAATACGGGTAGCGCAGCAGATCCTCGACGCTGCCGTCGTCGAAGACGGCAGGGCGCTGGCGCAGATAGGCGACGCCGCGGCGGTAGCGCGTGATCGATGTGCGCGCAACCGGTGCGCCGCGCCAGAGCAGGGCGCCGCCGTCGATCGGATCGAGCAGGGCGAGCGCGCGCAGGAACACGCTCTTGCCCGATCCGGACGGACCGGTGACAGCAACGCGCATGCCCGGGGCGAGGAGAAAGTCGGTCGGCGCCACCAACACCCTTTGCGAGACTGGGTCGCGACGGGTCAGGCCGCGGGCTTCGATCAGGCCGGCTGCTGTCATAAATGCAAGAAATGGTAAAGGGAGAAGGACGCCTCGCGCGCGATGCCATAATACCGATAACCTGCTTGCAAGTCGTCTGGCGCGGCCTTGCGCCCGATGTCTTGTCTCGATAAGAAAAAACTGGAGCCCGGCATGACGCTTACCCGAGTCATCGGCAAATCGGCGGCCTGGATCGTCGGCATCATCCTGGTGCTGATCGCCGCGCTCGTCGTCTTCATCCTCACGTTCGACTGGAATCGCGCGAGGCCGTATATCAACGAACGCGTCAGCACCGAGATCGGCCGGCCGTTCGCGATCCAGGGCGACCTCAAGGTCGGCTGGCGTCGCCCCTCCGGCGAAACCGGTTGGCGCGCCTGGATACCCTGGCCGAGCTTCACCGCCAACAACATCGTGATCGGCAATCCCGACTGGACGAAATCCCCGCATTTCGCCACGCTCGACGCCGCGCATTTCGACCTCGCCGTGCTGCCGCTGCTCGCGCATCGCGTGGTGATCCCCTCGATCGACATCGTCAATCCCGCGCTCGATATCGAGCGGCTCGCCGACGGCCGCAACAACTGGACCTTTTCCTTCAAGCAGTCGGGCGAGCCGTCGACCTGGAAGGTCGAGCTTCACGATTTCGGTTTCGCCAAGGGCACGGTGAGCTATCGTGACGCGATCACCAAGGCCGACCTGAATGTCGCGATCGACACGCTCGGCCAGCCGATCCCGCTCGGCGAGGTGCTCAAGCAGCAGGAGGCCACCTCGCGCGCGGCCTCGGCGCAGCGCGTCGGCAAGGCCGGGGCCGCGCAACTGACGAAGAAGATCGAGGCGGCTTCGGCCGCCGCTGCGGCTTCCGCTGCTTCGGGTGCCTCGTCGGCTTCGACCGCGCCGGCTTCGACGGCGTCCGCCAGCGACGCGTCGACCACGTCCGCCTCGGCCGCGAGCAGCGCCTCGTCCGCCGATGCCGCGGTGGCTGCCGCCTCGGCGACCAGCGGTGCCGCTGCCACGCCGCCCGCGCCGACCTATGCCTTCGGCCTGGTGGTGAAGGGCCGCTACAAGAACGTGCCGATCGACGGCACCGGCAAGATCGGCGGCGTGCTCGCGGTGCGCGACGCCAGCCGCCCGTTCCCGCTGCAGGCCGACATCAAGGCCGGCGACACGCGTCTGGCGATCGTCGGCACGCTGACCGACCCGATGCAGCTCGCTGCCATCGACCTGCGGCTCTGGCTGCAGGGCACCAGCATGTCGCATCTGTACGCGCTGACGGGCGTCACCCTGCCCGATACGCCACCCTATGCCACCGAAGGCCGGCTGATCGGCCAGTTCCGCCGCAACGGCAGCACCTTCCGCTACGAGAACTTCGACGGCCGGGTGGGCGGCAGCGACCTGCACGGCACGCTCAGCTATGCGCAGCGCGCGCCGCGCCCGCTGCTCTCGGGCGAGCTGGTCTCGAACCTGCTGCAGTTCTCGGATCTCGCGCCGGTGGTGGGCGCTGACAGCGCTTCGAGCAAGCGCGCGCGCGGCGACACCACCAAGCAGCCGGCCGATCGCGTGCTGCCGGTCGAGACCTTCCGCACCGATCGCTGGAAGGCGCTGGACGCCGACGTGAAGTTCACGGGCCGCAAGCTGGTCAAGAACAAGGACCTGCCGATCAGCGATCTCTACACCCATATCGTGATGCAGGACGGTGTGCTCTCGCTCACGCCGCTGCGCTTCGGTGTGGCCGGCGGCACGCTGTCCACCGAGGCGCGGCTCGACGGCAGCGGCACGCCGCTCAAGGGCCGCTTCTCGGTGGCCGCGCGGCACCTGAAGCTCAAGCAGTTGTTCCCGACCGCGAAGGTGATGCAATCGGCCTTCGGCGAGATCAACGGCGACGCCACGCTGGCGGCTTCCGGCAACTCGCCGGCCGCGCTCGCGGCCACCTCGACGGGCGAGGTCAAGGCGCTGGTCACCGACGGCGCGATCAGCCGGCTGCTGATGGAGGCGGCGGGGCTCAACGTCGCCAACGTGGTCTACGAGAAGCTGTTCGGCAATCGCGACGTGAAGATCAATTGCGCGGCGGTCGACTTCGTCGCCACCGACGGCATCCTGAACTCCAAGCTGTTCGCGCTCGATACCGACGACGCGGTGATCCGCGTCGACGGCAACGTGAACCTGCGCGACGAGGGCATGGACCTGCAGATCCATCCGCAGACCAAGGGCTTCCGCGTGTTCTCGCTGCGTTCGCCGCTCTACGTGAAGGGCACCTTCAAGAACCCGAAGGTGGGCGTCAACGTCGGCGCGCTGGCCTTGCGGGCCGGCGCGGCGGTGGGCCTGGGCATCATCAACCCGTTCGCCGCGCTGATCCCGCTGATCGCGCCGAGCAACAACCGCGACGTGCCGTGCTCGGAACTGTTCGCGCAGCTCAATGCCTCGCAGCAGATGAAGAAGGCGGCCGCCGAGGGCGCGAAGAAGCATTGAAGTGCCGGCGCCGGCGTCGCGCGAGGACCCGAGCCCGCGCGACGCCGGCGTCTTGTCGGGTTCGCGCCGTCCCTTCCATGCGCGGAACCTGCCTGCCATGTCGGACGACGCCAAATAGGGTCGAGGCCCCGGCCCATTCGCACGACCCCCGCCGCGCCGCGTCCAAGGCACCGCGATCCCGCCCGATTTCCCAGCATCCGCCCGCCGACGGCACCAGGCACAGTGCGTCACCGAGACCTGCTAAAATGTCGGGTTTACGTCGATCTACCACTTAACAGGCCACGCTGTGCTTTCTACCGCCAACATCACGATGCAATTCGGGCCCAAGCCCCTGTTCGAGAACATCTCGGTCAAGTTCGGGGAGGGCAACCGCTACGGGCTGATCGGCGCGAACGGCTGCGGCAAGTCGACCTTCATGAAGATCCTCGGCAGCGATCTCGAGCCCAGCGGCGGCAATGTCGCGCTCGAGCCGAACATCCGCCTGGGCAAGCTGCGCCAGGACCAGTTCGCCTACGAGGACGTGCGCGTGCTCGACGTGGTGATGCAGGGCCACACGGAAATGTGGGCCGCCATGACCGAGCGCGACGCGATCTACGCGAACCCGGAAGCCACCGACGACGACTACATGCACGCGGCCGAGCTGGAGGCGAAGTTCGCCGAGTTCGGCGGCTACGATGCCGAGGCGCGCGCGGGTGCGCTGCTGCTGGGCATCGGCATCGACGAGAAGCTGCACAACGGCACCATGAGCGAGGTGGCCCCCGGCTGGAAGCTGCGCGTGCTGCTGGCGCAGGCGCTGTTCTCCAAGCCCGACGTGCTGCTGCTCGACGAGCCGACCAACAACCTGGACATCAACTCGATCCGTTGGCTGGAAGACACGCTCAACCAGTACAACTCGACGATGATCATCATCTCGCACGATCGTCACTTCCTGAACTCGGTCTGCACCCACATGGCCGACATGGACTTCGGCACGCTGAAGGTCTGGCCGGGCAACTACGACGACTACATGCTCGCCTCGGCGCAGGCGCGCGAGCGCCAGGCCAATGCCAATGCGCGTGCCAAGGAGCGCGTGGCCGAACTGCAGGACTTCGTGCGCCGCTTCTCGGCGAACAAGTCCAAGGCGCGCCAGGCCACCAGCCGCGCCAAGCAGATCGACAAGATCAAGATCGAGGAATTCAAGCCCTCGTCGCGCCAGAACCCGTTCATCCGCTTCGAGTTCGAGAAGAAGCTGCACAACATCGCGGTGGTGGCGGAAGAGGCGACCAAGAAGTACGAGCGCACCATCTTCAGCAATTTCAACCTGTCGGTGCAGCCGGGCGAGCGCATCGCCATCATCGGCGAGAACGGCGCGGGCAAGACCACGCTGCTGCGCGCGCTGCTCGGCAATCTCGAGCTCGACCACGGCAGCGTCAAGTGGGCCGAGAACGCGAACGTCGGCTACATGCCGCAGGACACCTACGAGGAGTTCCCGGACGACGTCACGCTGATGGACTGGATCGACAACTACCGCAAGGAAGGCGACGACGAGACCATGGTGCGCGGCACGCTGGGCCGCCTGCTGTTCTCCTCCGACGACATCAAGAAGTCGGTGAAGGTGCTGTCGGGCGGCGAGAAGGGCCGCATGATCTGGGGCAAGCTGATGCTGGGCCGCCACAACGTGCTGCTGATGGACGAGCCGACCAACCACATGGACATGGAGTCGATCGAGTCGCTGCAGATCGCGCTCGAGCAGTTCGAGGGCACGCTGATCTTCGTCTCGCACGACCGTGAATTCGTCAGCGGCCTGGCCAATCGCATCATCGAGGTGCGCACCGACGGCACGCTCAACGACTTCGGCGGTAATTACGAGGACTTCCTGGCGACGCAGGAAAAGGCCTGATTGCCTCACGCCCCTCGTTCATCGGCTCCGATTGTCATGTTGGAGCCAGTCGGGCGGGGGGAGGCGAGCGGAGATGCCCGGGACGGCAGCTGCGATTTGCCGTTGAACGAACCGTGCCTGGCTGAGATGGCTGCGAAAAGGCTGGCACCGACGATCTGTCGGTGCCAGCCTTTTTCCTTGGTTATTCCGTCTGCGTCGGGTTCGATCGATGGCAGGCCGCTCCAATGAGGGGGGAGTCATATGCGTCTCACACGTTTGGCCTTGATCGGGTGGTGTGGTTCTGTCGTCTGCGCGGCATCGGCTCATGTCGCTCCCCAAGGCCAGGTGCTGCCGCTATCGATCCTCGATAACCGCCCCTTTGTCGAGGCGAAGGTCGATGGAAAAGGTCCGTTCTCCTTCATCCTGGATACGGGGTCCTCGAGCTCGACCGTCAGTACCGGATTGGCGGAGCAGCTGAAGCTGGCCGCCGTCCATGCCGGGACGGGAACGGGGGCCGGCGAGCAAGCCCTGTCCTTCAAGATCGTCCACCTCGACGATTTGAGCGTGGGTGCGTTCTCTCTCGGCGCCCTGGACGTTCCGGCGATGGATACGAGCCGCCTCGGCCGCGTGATGGGTTTCCGGCATTTCGACGGCGTGCTCGGGGCGGAGCTGTTCAGGAAATACGTTCTGACGCTGGATGCCGCGGGAAAGCAACTGACCATCCAGCCCGAGGACCAGTTCAAGCCCGTGGCGGGTGCGATTCCGGTCCCCTTCTCCCTGGACGAGAACCGCATGCCGCTCGTGAGCGCTTCGGTGAATGGCATAACGGCGCTGTTTCAGGTCGATACCGGGGATCGGTTCAGCCTGACGCTGTTCGGTGCCTTTTGGCGGGCCTATCGCCTGGACGAGCACATCGGTACGACCGTCCAGGCAATGACCGGGTACGGGGAGGGCGGGCCGATTCTCGGCATCGTCGGCCGGCCGCCCGTTTTTTCGATTGGCAAGCTTCCGGTGCCGGCGCCCGTCACGCGCCTCTCGCTGCAGAAGTCCGGCGCCTTCACCCGGGGCGATCGGGCAGGAAGCATCGGCATGGGGATCCTCAAGCGATTTACGGTTTCCTTCGACTATGGCCGCCAACTGATGTGGCTTTCGAAGCCTGCGCAATCCAATGTTCCCGATCGCTATGATCGAAGTGGCATGTGGTTGGCGCTATCTCGACAAGGCGGGCTTCAGGTCGTGGATGTAACGGCGAACGGACCCGCGGCAAAAGCCGGAATCCAGGCCGGCGACGTCATTGTCAAGGTGGGTTCCCTTCGCGCTGAAGCCGGGACCTTGTTCAAGATAAGAACCATGTTTCAAGATCCGCAAGTGTCGACAGCGCCCATTCTCATCCGTCGACCGAGCGGCGATCGGTCAGTCAGTATCGCGCTTCGGGATCTGATCTCCCCCTAGTTTGCCTGGCGATACGGCGGCCCAGCCCGCAGCTTGCGCTTGACGCGCGTCAACCCCCGTATCCGCCATTCCCCGATCATCGAGCCTTCTTCGACGCTGCCCGTACGAGGCTCACCATGACGCTTGCCACTCCCTTCGCCCCGCTGACGATCCGCGGCCGCTCCCTGCTTCCCGTCGTGCAGGGCGGCATGGGCGTGGGCATATCCGCGCATCGGCTCGCCGGCAGTGTCGCGCGCGAGGGCGCGCTCGGCACCATCGCGAGCATCGACCTGCGCCATCACCATGCCGACCTGCTCGCGCGCTGCCGTGCCCGGCCCGATCGCGACACGCTCGAGGCGGCCAACCTCGAGGCGCTGCGCCGCGAGATCGAGCGCGCGCGTAGCTGGAGCGAGGGGCGCGGCATGATCGCCGTCAATGTCATGAAGGCGGTGCGCAGCCATGCCGACTATGTGCGCCTCGCCTGCGATGCCGGCGCCGACGCGATCGTGATGGGCGCCGGCCTGCCGCTGGACCTGCCCGAGCTGACCGAAGGGCACGATATCGCGCTGATCCCGATCCTGTCCGACGCGCGCGGCATCGCCCTGGTGCTGAAGAAGTGGATGAAGAAGGGGCGCCTGCCCGATGCGATCGTGATCGAGCACCCCGCGCATGCGGGCGGCCATCTCGGCGTGTCGCGCATCGAGGAGGCCAACGACGCGCGCTTCGATTTCGCGCGCGTGCTCGGCGAGACGCGCGAGACGATCGAGGCGCTGGGCCTCGCGCGCGAGGCGATCCCGCTGATCGTCGGCGGCGGCATCAACAGCCACCAGGCGGTGCGCGAGGCGCTCGGCCTCGGCGCCAGCGGCGTCCAGGTCGGCACGCCCTTCGCCGTCACCGAGGAGGGCGATGCGCATCCGGCCTTCAAGCAGGTGCTGGTGCAGGCGCGTCCCGAGGACATCGTCGATTTCATCAGCGTCACGGGCCTGCCGGCGCGCGCGGTGCGCACGCCCTGGCTCGAGCGCTACCTGCGCCACGAGGCGCGGATTCGCAGCAAGCTCGGCGCGCTGCGGCAGCGTTGTCCGACCGCGCTGGAATGCCTGTCGGTCTGCGGCCTGCGCGACGGCATCGAGCGCTTCGGGCACTTCTGCATCGATACGCGCCTGGCCGCCGCGCTGCGCGGCGACGTCGCCAACGGGCTGTTCTTCCGCGGCCGCGAAGCGCTGCCCTTCGGCAACGCGATCCGCAGCGTGCGCGACCTGCTCGCGCTGCTGCTGACCGGCACCGCGCCCGAGCCTGCGACAAACCGTCCTACGTTTTCGCTGGCTTGATGGGCGTCAACGCGTCGCCAGGTATGCCCCCGGACAATCGATACCGTTCTCAGGGGGCTCAAGTCATGAATGAAAAAATCCGTTGCATCGTTTCCGCGCTGGCCTGCGCAAGTGTGTTCGCGATGCTGCCGTCGGTTTCCCAGGCGGCGTCGCCGGGGCAGGGTATCGCGCAGGGCGATGTGCTGATGCGCTTGCGCGCCATCGAAATCATGCCGGCCGATCGCGGCAGCGGCACGCTGTCCGACATCAACGCCGGCGTGAACAACGCGCTGGTGCCGGAACTCGATTTCACCTACATGATTCGTGACTATCTCGGCGTCGAGCTGATCCTCGGTACCTCGCGCCACCAGGTCAATTCGAATCTCGGCCCGCTCGGCGGCGTGAACGTGCTGCCGCCCACGCTGCTGCTGCAATACCACTTCAATCATGCGGGCCGGGTTCGCCCGTACATCGGCGCGGGCCTGAACTACACCTTCTTCTACAACGACGGGCTGCACGTGGGCAGCCAGGGTGTGGCGGTCCACAAGAGCAGCTTCGGGCCCGCGCTGCAGTTCGGCGTCGACGTCCAGGTCAGCAAGCAGTTCTTCGTCAACTTCGACATCAAGAAGCTCTGGATGCATACCGATGCCACGCTCGGCGGCCAATCGATCGGCCGCCTGCACATCGACCCGCTGATCGTCGGGTTCGGTGTCGGCATGAAGTTCTGATCGAACGGATTCAAGCGTTGGGGTTGGGCGGCACGGCGGTTCGCGTGCCGCCTTTTTTGCGTCCGGCGCGCGAAGGACGAGCCGGCGGCGCGGGCGGGAGGCTCAGAGCTTGTCGTACTTGAAGCGCATGGCCGTGCCGTCGAGCGTGATGCGCTCCCAGACGGCGGCCTTTTCTTCCTCGCTCATGAAAACCCAGTTGGCCACTTCGAAGGCGGTGCGGCCGCAGCCCTTGCAGACGTCGTCGAACAGGGTCGAGCAGACGCCGATGCAGGGGCTGTCGGGCTTGTCGTGAAGATTGGAGCTCATGGTGCGTCGTTGGATCCGGGCTGGTGCGGCAATGCGTAATGGTAAAGCATCAGCGCGCGATGCTCACGCCCACCCGCGCGATCCAGTGCTGGCGCTGGTTGTAGTCGAGCAGGTCCTCGCCGTAACCGTTGAAATAGCCGATCCAGACATAACCGCCCCAGGCATTGCCGAACAGCTTGGCGAGCGGGTAGGAGAGTTGGGTGTCGACGCTGCCGTACCAGTGGTGGGTGCCCTTGCGCAGCGTGGTCGACAGTTGCCAGCCGTCGGGGCTGCCGTACTTGACGACCAGGTCCATGTAGCCGCGGTAGTCGGCGATATCGCGGTTGTCGCTGATGCCCAGGTAGTAATAAAGCATCGGCGAGACCTGCCAGTGGTAGCTTGTCAGATCGCCGAATTCCCAGGTGGGCTGCACGAACAGGATGTTGAGGCTGCGCGAATCCGGCCCGGCCTTGCCGTTCGACTCGTGCCCGATCCCGGCGGCGAAGCCCATGCGCGTGAACCAGGGGCTGTGCAGGCCCGTGTCTGCGACGTAGTAGAACAGCCGCGGCTTGTAGCTGGTGTCGCGGAACGGCTTCGAATCGGCCGACAGGTCCCAGATCGAGGTCTGCGTGTAGGCGAAATAGAGATTGTCCAGCAGCGAGCGCGAGGCCGGGTTGTCGGGCATGTGCAGCCGGTACTTGAAGCTGAACTGCAGCTTGGCGCTGACGTCGCCGTTGACCCCCACGCCGATGTACATCGGTTCGTAGTACGAGATTCTCGACAGCAGGCCTTGTGCGCCGGTGGTCAGCGCGTCGCCGGTCGGCTGCGGCGTGCCGGCGGTGGCGGCCACGCCCGAGGCGGCCGCTGCCACGCCGGCAGGGCTGGCCTGGTGCGCCTCGGCGGTTTCGGCGCGGGCCACGGCGAACTGATTGGCGCTGCGGTTCAGCGACACCACGGCCGCCGAGGCGTCGAAGCCCACCGGCGTGATGGTCACCGTGCCGCGCGCGCTGTCCGGCCAGGGCGCGGAAAATCTCACCTTGCGGTATTGGCCCGCCTTCAGCGTGAAGCGCTCGGGCACGCCGGCCTCGCGCAGCAGCTTGACGGGTACCGGCGGCTGCTCGGCATTGGTCACGGTCACCTCGAGCGTGTCGGGCACGCTGACCGGCAGCGGTTTCGCGTCATCGTCCGAGTAGATCAGCGTGAGCGTGAGCGGTGCATCGGCTGCGGCTTCGCGCGCCGGTTGCACCAGGGCTACCGTGGCCTGCGCGGTATTGGCCGCGAAGGCCAGCACGACGGCGGAAGCCAGGATGACGAGCGGGTGCCGGCGAGCGGCGGATGACGGGACGTGAGCGAAAGCGCGGGAGAGAGCGGAAGCAGCGGAAACGGGACGGTGGCGCATGAGATCGATGGATTGACGAGGCACGGTGGAAAGTCGTGTCGCAACACGGATACTGCGCGGACACTGCGAAGGGTCGGCATATTGTAATTCAGTCGCAGGGTCGAATCGGATCGGTGGCGGGAGCCCCGCCCGGCTTGGCCGCGAGCGAGGTGAGGGCGCGCCCCGTGGCGTTTGATCGCAAGCTTCGGTCGCGCCGCCATGGGCCCGGTACCGGCGCGCGTGCCAAGCTGGTTTGCGTGGAGTCGGGCAACGGGTCGAGCCCATCCTCGACCCGACATTTTTTCGGGTGGACAGCCGTCCATAACCCGATAAAATGCGCGCACTTCCCGATCCCGTTCGGGAGCGCGGGCGGCGCGGCGGCCCTGCCGGAAACCGGTGTTCCGTTTGCGCGACAGCGATGCGATTTTTTTGTGACACCACGGGATTAGTGTTACTTTTCGGGGTTTTGAGGGACGGGTTGCCGAGGCGACGCCGTCGTGACGACACAGTCGATACCGGCCGGAGCTCGGCCGGACGGGAGAACGGGATGAAAGCAAAGGTGGCAGGCCGGTTGATGGCCCTCTCGCTGTGCGTGGCCGCAACGGCGGCGACGGCCAAGGACACGCAGCTCAATGTGTACAACTGGTCCGACTACATTGCCAAGGACACCATCCCGAACTTCGAGAAGCAAAGCGGCGTCAAGGTCCGCTACGACAACTACGACAGCGACGATACGCTGCAGGCCAAGCTGCTGACCGGCAACTCGGGCTACGACATCGTGGTGCCGACCAGCAACTACGCGGGCAAGCAGATCGCTGCCGGCATCTTCGCGCCGCTCGACAAGTCGAAGCTGCCGAACCTGAAGAATCTCGATCCGCAACTGATGGCCCTGGTGGCCGGCGCGGATCCGGGCAACAAGTACGTGGTGCCCTGGGCCTACGGCACCACCGGCCTGGCCTACAACCTGAACAAGGCGCAGCAGATCCTCGGCAAGGTGCCGCTGGACAACTGGGACATCCTGTTCAAGCCGGAAAACATCTCCAAGCTGAAGGCCTGCGGCGTGTCGGTGCTCGACGCGCCGGACCAGATGTTCGCGGCCGCGCTGCACTACCTGGGCAAGGACCCGATGAGCACCTCGCCGGCCGACTACCAGGCCGCGATGGCGATGCTCAAGAAGATCCGCCCGTACATCACGCAGTTCAATTCCTCGGGCTACATCAACGACCTGGTCGGCGGCGACATCTGCTTCGCGTTCGGCTGGTCGGGCGACGTGGTGATCGCCAAGCACCGCGCGCAGGAAGCGAAGAAGCCCTACAAGGTCGAGTACTACATCCCGAAGGGCGGCGCGCCGGTCTGGTTCGACGTGATGGCGATCCCCAAGGATGCGAAGAACAAGGAAGCGGCCCTCGAGTGGATCAACTACATCGAGGATCCGAAGGTCCATGCGGCGATCACCAACGCCGTCTACTACCCGAGCGCGAACTCGGCGGCGCGTCAGTTCGTGAGCAAGGACGTGGCGGACGATCCGGCGGTCTACCCGCCGGCCGACGTGGTCAAGACGCTGTTCCTGCTCAAGCCGCTGCCGCCTGAAATCCAGCGCCTGCAGACGCGGCTCTGGACGGAGTTCAAGTCCGGACGCTGAGCCTCGGCCCGGAATCGAACCCGCCCCATCAAGCCCCTGGTACCCCCGGGGGCTTTGTTCGTCTTCAATCGCCTTTGTCTGGTAACACGCAGGAGTGATGCAGCAGATCATGAATAGCCAGTCGCGCATGCCGTCCGCCGGCGCGCCGTCCCCCGCCGCGCAGGCCGACCACGCCGCGAACTTCGTGCAGATCGTCGACGTGGTCAAGCAGTTCGGCGACACCACCGCGGTACGCCAGGTCAATCTGTCGGTCGGCAAGGGCGAACTGTTCGCCTTGCTGGGCAGTTCCGGCTGCGGCAAGTCCACCTTGCTGCGCATGCTGGCCGGGCTGGAGACCGTCACCTCGGGCAGGATCCTGATCGACGGCGAGGACCTCGCCCAGATGCCGCCCTACAAGCGGCCCGTGAACATGATGTTCCAGTCCTACGCGCTGTTCCCGCACATGACGGTCGAGGCGAACGTCGCCTACGGCCTCAAGCAGGAGGGCGTGGCCAGGGCCGAACTCAAGGAACGCGTGCGCGACGCGCTCGAACTGGTGCAGATGGGCCGCTACGCGAGCCGCAAGCCGCACCAGTTGTCGGGCGGCCAGCAGCAGCGCGTGGCGCTGGCGCGCTCGCTGGTCAAGCGGCCCAAGCTGCTGCTGCTCGACGAGCCGATGTCGGCGCTCGACAAGCAGATCCGCCAGCGCACCCAGATCGAACTGGTCAACATCCTCGACAAGGTCGGCGTCACCTGCATGATGGTCACCCACGACCAGGAGGAGGCGATGACGATGGCCAACCGGATCGCGGTGATGAGCGAGGGCGAGATCGTGCAGATCGGCGCGCCGCGCGAGGTCTACGAATACCCGAACAGCCGCTTCTCGGCCGAATTCATCGGCTCGACCAACCTGTTCGAGGGCAAGGTGGTGGAGGACGAGCCCGACTACGTCTACATCGAGTCGCCCGACCTGCCGTGCCGCATGCACGTGAGCCACGGCATCACCGGGCCGCTCGGCATGGCCGTGACCGTCTCGGTGCGCCCCGAGCGCATCGCGCTCACGCGCAAGCCGGCCGAGGGCGCCTACAACTGGGCGCATGGCGTGATCACCAACGTCGCCTACATGGGCGGCTACTCGCTGTACCACATCCGCCTCGACTCCGGGAAGACCGTGATCGCCAATGCCACCAGCCTGGCGCTGTCCGAGATCGACACGCCCGAATGGAACGACGAGATCTACGTGCGCTGGAGCGCCTCGGCCGGCGTGGTGCTGACCTCATGAGCGCGCTGTCGACGTTCTTCCAGTGGCCGGTGCGCAAGCTCGGCCTGAGCGGGCGCTCGGCCGTGATCGCCGGGCCGTTCCTGTGGCTGGTGCTGTTCTTCGCGGTGCCCTTCGTGCTGGTCGTGAAGATCAGCTTCGCGGAGCTCGAGCTCGGCATTCCGCCCTACACGGAGCTGACCTCGTTCGCCGACGGCGCGCTGACGATCAAGCTGAACCTCGCGCACTACGCCTTCCTGTTCACCGACAGCCTGTATTTCGCGACCTACGTGAATTCGGTGTGGGTGGCGGCGGTCACCACGCTGCTCTGCCTGTTGCTCGGCTACCCGATGGCGTACTACATCGCGCGCTCGAACCCGGCCTCGCGCAACCTGCTGATGATGGCGGTGATGCTGCCGTTCTGGACCTCGTTCCTGATCCGCGTCTACGCCTGGATCGGGATCCTGAAGAACAACGGCCTGCTCAACAACTTCCTGATCTGGATCGGGCTGATCCACGTGCCGATCGAGCTGTACCGCACCAACGTGGCGGTCTACATCGGCATGGTCTACACCTATCTGCCCTTCCTGGTGATGCCGCTCTACGCGCACCTGGTGAAGATGGACCTGCGCCTGCTGGAAGCCGCCTACGATCTCGGCGCCAAGCCCTGGAAGGCCTTCCTGACCATCACGCTGCCGCTGTCGAAAAACGGCATCATCGCGGGCTGCCTGCTGGTGTTCATCCCGGCGGTCGGCGAATACGTGATCCCGGAACTGCTCGGCGGCGCGAACACGCTGATGATCGGCCGCGTCATGTGGAACGAGTTCTTCAACAACGCGGACTGGCCGATGGCCTCGGCGGTGACCTGCGCGATGGTGCTGCTGCTGCTGGTGCCGATGGCGGCGTTCCAGCACTTCCAGGCGAAGGAACTGGAGGGCCGTCGAAAATGATGCCGAATCGTTATCTGCGCCTGGTCGCGCTGGCCCTCGGCTTCGGCTTCCTGTACATCCCGATCCTGAGCCTGATCGTCTACTCGTTCAACGAGTCGCAGCTGGTGACGGTCTGGTCCGGCTTCTCGACGCGCTGGTACTCGGCGCTGCTGAGCGACGACGAGCTGATCGCGGCCGCCTGGCTGTCGCTGAAGATCGGCGTGCTGACCGCCTGCGCCTCGGTGGTGATCGGCACCTGGGCCGGCTACGTGCTGGCGCGCATGGGGCGCTTTCGCGGCCACGCGCTCTACTCGGGCATGATCAATGCGCCGCTGGTGATTCCCGAGGTGATCCAGGGGATCTCGCTGCTGCTGCTGTTCATCGAGCTGGCCAAGTGGATCGGCTGGCCCGCGCAGCGCGGCATGTTCACGATCTGGCTCGGCCACGTGATGCTGTGCCTGTCCTACGTGGCGATCATCGTGCAGTCGCGCGTGCGCGAGCTCGATCCCTCGCTCGAGGAGGCCGCGCTCGATCTCGGCGCCACGCCGCTGAAGGTGTTCTTCACCGTCACGCTGCCGCTGATCTCGCAGGCGCTGGTGTCGGGCTGGCTGCTGTCGTTTACGCTGTCGATCGACGACCTGGTGCTGTCGGCCTTCCTGTCCGGCCCCGGCTCGACCACGCTGCCGCTGGTGGTGTTCTCGCGCGTGCGGCTCGGCCTGAACCCCGAGATGAACGCGCTGGCCACCTTGTTCATCGCGGCGGTGACGATCGGCGTGGTGGCCGCCAACATGTTCATGCTGCGCAAGGAACGGCGCCGGCTCGCGGCCGCCGTCTGATCCGGACGAGGCGAGCGCCTCGCCCTTGCGCATGAAAAAGCCCGGCTTCGCCAAAGCGAAGCCGGGCTTTTCGTCGTTGACGAGGCTTGCGAGGGGGGGCTCAGCCTTCGCTGATCGCCGGCCGAGCGAACCACTCGCGGCCCTTGAGCATGGCGTTCCAGTAGATCCTCGGCAGCAGGCTCTCCTTCAGGAACCAGGCCAGCCTGGAGGGGCGCGTGCCGTCGTTGAGCCAGCCGGGGAAGGTCGGCGCGAGCTTGCCGCCATAGAGGAACTCGGCCAGCACCACGCGGCCGCGTTCGACCGTCAGCGGGCAGGAGCCGTAGCCGTCGTAGCGCGCCACGCCGCGCGCGCGGCCGAGCGCGGCCAGCACGTTGTGGGCCACCACCGGCGCCTGCTTGCGCGCGGCCGCCGCGGTCTTGGCATTGCTGGTGTTGGTGGCGTCGCCGAGCGCGTGGATGTTCTCGTAGCGGCGATGGCGCAGCGTGGCCGGGTCGACGTCGACCCAGCCGCCCGCGTCGGCCAGCGCGCTGTCGCGCACGAAGCCCGGCGCGCGCTGCGGCGGCACCACGTGCAGCAGGTCGAACTCGCGCTCGATCTCCTCGCTGCCGCCGCCCTCGGCCTCGGGGCGCGCGCGCCGGAAGCGCGCGAGCTGGGCCGGCCCGTCGACGGCGACCAACTGGTCGCCGAAACGCAGGTCGATGCCGTAGCCGCGCACCGAATCCATCAGCGCGGGCACATAGTCCGGCACGCCGAACAGCACGTTGCCGGCCAGGTGGAACTCGATCTCGATGTCCTTCAGGCGGCCGGCGCGGCGCCAGTGGTCGGCCGACAGGTACATGGCCTTCTGCGGCGCGCCCGCGCATTTGATCGGCATCGGCGGCTGGGTGAAGATCGCGCGCCCGCGCGGCAGCGCCTGCACCAGTTGCCAGGTATAGGGCGCGAGGTCGTAGCGGTAGTTCGAGGTCACGCCGTGCTTGCCGAGCGTGTCCGCCAGCCCCTCGATGCCGGCCCAGTTCAGCTCCAGCCCGGGGCACACGATCAACTGCCGGTAGCCGATGCTCGCGCCGCCCTCCAGCGTGATGCGGTCCTGCTCGGGCGAGAACGCGGCGACGGCCGCGCGGATGCGCGTCACGCCGTGCGGCAGGACCGCTTCCATCGGCCGGGCGGTGGCCGGCGCCTCGAACACGCCGCCGCCGACCAGGGTCCAGCCCGGCTGGTAGTAATGGGTGCCGGCCGGGTCGACCAGGGCGATGTCGAGCGAGCGCTCGCGCCTGAGCAGGCTGGCCGCGGTGGCGATGCCGGCGGCGCCGGCGCCGACGATCACGATGTCGTGGCGTGCGGCGGGCACGCCGGCGTTGCCGATCGTCGAGGACGTTGCGGACATGGTTCGGACTCCTTCGGGGGAATGCGAGTTGGGGGCGGCGCGGTTCACAGCGCGTCGATCGGCAGCTTCAGGTAGCGGATGCCGTTGGGCGCCGGCTCGGGCAGTTGCCCGGCGCGCATGTTGACCTGCACCGAGGGCAGGATCAGCACCGGCATCGCCAGCGTGGCATCGCGCGCGGTGCGCATCGCCACGAAGCTGTCCTCGTCGATGCCCTGGTGGACATGGATGTTGTCGCGCAGTTGCGCCGCGACGGTGGTCACCACGCACACGGGACGGCCGTCGGGCTGGTAGTCGTGGCACAGATAGAGGCGCGTGTCGGGCGGCAGGCTCAGCACCTTGCGGATCGAGCGATAGAGCGAGCGTGCGTCGCCGCCGGGGAAATCGCAGCGTGCCGTGCCGTAGTCGGGCATGAACAGCGTGTCGCCGACGAAGGCGGCCGTCTCGGCCGGCGCCGAGCCGCCGTCCGCGCGCGCGACCAGGTAGGTCATGCAGGCCGGCGTGTGGCCCGGCGTGTGGATGGCGCGGATCGCGAGCGCGCCCAGCGCGAGCGTGTCGCCTTCGTCGATCAGCCGGTCGAACGGGCGGCCGTCCGCGACGAAGCCGGGGCCGGCATCGAACAGCGCGCCGAATACCTTCTGCACCTGGGTGACGTTGCGCCCGATCGCGATCTCGCCGCCCAGGCGCGCCTGCAGCCAGGGTGCGGCCGACAGGTGGTCGGCATGCACATGGGTTTCCAGCAGCCAGCGCACGCGCGCGCCGAGCGATTCGACGTGCTCGGCGACGCGCTCGGCGCTGGCGTGGCTGGTGCGGCCCGACTTCGGGTCGAAATCGAGCACCGAGTCGATGATCGCGCACTCGTGCGAGCCCGTGTCGAGGACGACATGGGTGGCCGTGCTGGTGGCGGGATCGAAAAACGACTCGACGGTGAAGGCTGGGGCGGACATCGAACGGCACTCCGAAAGCGGAAAACAGGGAATCGAGACAAGATGCATGCCAGCTCTTCAAGGCTGGCGCGTGTTTCGCTTAATTATTTGATATGACGGAGATTTTTTCGAGCACCGGGAAGCGCCGTGACGGACGAAGGCGGCGGCGCGCGAGGGATTGCTGCCATCGATGGCAGTGTCATGGCAGAATTGGCAGTCGCCGCCGTCGGCCTGTCGTGTCGGCGCCGGCGGCGATTCGTTTGTCCTGTGTGCCTGTCCCTTCGCGGCCGCGGCCGCCCGAGCCTGCTTCCATGTCCACGCGTCGTCCCTCCCATCGCTCCATGCCCGCGCCCGATCTTGCCGAGGCTGCCGGCCAGCCTCGCGCCGAGCGCGTTGCCGATGCCCGGCGCACGATCCCGATCGTGCCGCTCGAACCGATCGTGCCGCTCGAACCGGCGACGGCCGCCGCCGCTCCATCGGGCGCGAGCGTGCCGGCCACCTCGCCGGCCGGCCTCGGCGCGCTGGTTTCCTACCTCGAGCACGATCCGCAGCCGATGATCGTGGTCGATCCCGACTACCGGATCCTCGCCGCGAACGGCGCCTACCAGCGGCAGTTCGGCGGCGCCGGCCGCGCGCACGTCGGGCGTCACTGCTATCGCGTCTCGCATCACTACGAGGTGCCTTGCGACCAGGCCGGCGAGCACTGCCCGATGCGCGCGGCGCTCGAGTCGGGCGCGGCCTCGCGCGTGCTGCATATCCATCACACGCCGCGCGGGCCCGAGCACGTGGATGTCGAGATGCGCCCGGTGTTCGACGGCGAGGGGGCGGTGGTGGCCTATGTCGAGCGGCTGACCACCGTGCGCAGCGCCTCCGCGCGGCCCAGCGCGGGCGGCCTGGTCGGCAGCTCGGATGCCTTCAACGGCGCCTTGTCGGCCCTGCAGCGCGTCGCGCCCTCGATGCTGCCGGTGTTGCTGCTCGGCGAATCGGGTACCGGCAAGGAACTGTTCGCGCGGGCCCTGCACGAGGCCAGCCCGCGCGCGGCGGGGCCCTTCGTGGTGGTGGATTGCTCGGGCATCGCCGAGTCGCTGTTCGAGAGCGAGCTGTTCGGCTACGAGAAAGGCGCCTTCACCGGCGCGAACCAGCGCAAGCCCGGGCTGGTCGAGACGGCCCAGGGCGGCACGCTGTTCGTCGACGAGATCGGCGACGTGCCGGCCTCGATGCAGGTCAAGCTGCTGCGGCTGATCGAGTCGGGCACGTTCCGGCGCGTGGGCGGCATCGAGGCCTTGCGCGCCGACTTCCGGCTGGTCGCGGCGACCCACCAGCCGCTGCGCGAGATGATCGGCGACGGCCGTTTCCGCCAGGATCTCTACTACCGGATCAGCGCCTTTCCGATCGAACTGCCGCCGGTGCGCGAGCGGCCCGGCGATATCGGCCTGCTGGCCGAGTCGATCCTGCGCCGCATTGCAGACGGCCGGCCCGGCGCGCGTCCCTGGACGCTGCACGAAAGCGCGCGGGCCTGCCTAGAGGCCCATGCCTGGCCCGGCAATATCCGCGAATTGCGCAACGTGCTGGAGCGCGCCTGCCTGTTCGCCGACGACGGCGTGATCCGCGCCGAGCACCTGCCGCTGGCGCTGCAGGCGCCGCCCGAGGCAGGCCTCGCGCGCGGCGCGCCCGACGACGACACGCTGCGCCAGGTGGCGCGCAGCTTTCGCGGCTCGCGCAAGGCGCTGGCGGCGCGGCTCGGCATCAGCGAGCGCACGCTGTATCGGCGCATGCGCGCGCTCGGTCTTGCGGGCCGCGACCTCTGATTCCTCGCGGATACCTTCGGCCGAGCGGGCCGCGCGCCGGCGTCAGGCGAGCGCCATCGGCGCGGCGGCGGGCACCGGGTCCAGCGAGGCGCACAGCGGGCGCTGCGCGAAACGCTCGGCCAGGAAGTCGACGAACGAGCGGCTGGTGGTGGAGGCGCGCGGGCTGGCCCCCAGCGTGGCGTGGATCGACAGCCGGCGGGTGGGCGAGACGTCGCGCAGCAGCGGCACCAGATGACCGGCATCGATGTCGTCGCCGGCCACGTCGGTGCCGAGCAGGGCGATGCCGGCGCCGTTGACCGCGGCGATCCGCAAGGCTTCCGGCTGGTTGACGCTGAGGTTGCTGTTCAGCGCGACGCGCGAGGCGATGGCGGCCTCGCGTGCGATCGAGTCGAGCGGCCCCGCGCCGTTGCTGTCCTGCAGGATGTTGTGCGCGGCCAGGTCGGTGAGGGTGGCCGGCGTGCCGTTCTCGGCGAGATACGCCGGCGAGGCGACGAACAGGATCTGCGCGGTGGCCAGCGGCCGCGCGAAGGGCGAGGCGGGCTTGGTGCTCGAAGGCGTGACCAGGATCGCGATGTCGTAGCGCTCGTCGGCCGGATCGAGCACGCGATCGGAGATCGCCACGTCGACGTTCACTTCCGGGTAGCGCGCCGTGTAGTCGGTGACCGCGCCCACCAGGTGCCGCAACCCGAACGAGGAGGGCGACACCACGCGCAGCCGCCCGCGCGGCACGATCCCCTCGGTGTTGACCGACTGGCTGGCCTCGTCGATCTCGATCAGCGCCGGCACCACTCGTTCGTAGTACTCACGTCCGGCCTCGGTCAGGGAAACGCGTCGGGTGGTTCGATGCAGCAGCCGGGCGTCGAGCCGGCCTTCCAGATGCGCGACGTGCTTGCTCGCCATGGCCGACGACATGCCCATTCGTTCGGCTGCACCGACGAAGCTGCCGATTTCGACAATATGGCGGAATACCTGCATGCTGACGAGTGTGTCCATTGGAAGCTCGTTCGTATGGTTATTGAGGAAACGGAGTCAAACGGATGCGTTTGAATGGCCCGGAAAAACAATAACACGGCTAATCCACGGGAAAACACTAATCCCTTCGAAATCTCAGACTCTGAGGGTGTTGCGCGGCAAATCGGCGGCGATTACCGTTTGAACGAATCGGAATGTCGTGATCGAAAATTCGATTCACAATCCAGAGGAAGGGGCGGGATGAAAGGCGGAAAGTCGCGTGGGCTGGCCTGTTCGGCACGGGAAATCGCGATTGGATCCTGCTCGGGATGAATCGCGGCATCGGTGGGAATTCGCGGCGTTTTAGTAAAGTGTTGTTTAGTAAAGTTATTGGGAGTTTTGTGTTCGAATCCGTCCATTTATTCATCGGACGGAATGCGGGATTCCATTCACGAGACGAAATGATGATATGGAAATCCCGCAATGATGGCAGTGCCGCCGGGCACGCCACCGTCCTTGCCCGCTTCGCCTATTTAGCCGCCGCGTCCGGCGCCGGCTGGGCCGCCAGCTTGCCCGCCGGATCCGGCGGCGTGCCCATCGCCTGGAACAGCCGCGCCGTGTCCGCGAGCCGCGAACTGGTCGCGCGGATCGCATTGAGCTGCGCATTGCGATACTGCTGCTCGCTGGCGCGGCCGGCCGACGGCGGCAGCGCGCCCAGCCGCACGCGCGCCGCGG